>JAHJEW010000063.1 GCA_018825335.1 Patescibacteria group bacterium
AAATCATCGCAGAAAGGGCGCAGCATAAAAAGCCACGAAATATCGAACTTGCGGAACTGATCAAAACCGAAAAAGACTCTGACCAGAAAGCCCGTCTGCAGGACATGCTTGCCTTGCCGGAGGGCTCCAGGAACATTATTAACGATGATCTGGGGCTTGTGGCCGAGGCCGGATCCATCCTTAAAATAAAATCAAACGAAGAGTTCCTTGCGCAGTGGAGCGCCAAGCCGGAAACCAATAACCCACCTCCAAAGCATGCTACAATTTAGCCAGGAATACATAAGGAACTTCATTAAGCCCTTTATTGCAAAGGTGCTCACCGACATGAGTACCTGCGAAGAAAAGCGGGAGCCCATGTATCTGTATAAAATCCTGAACAATATACAGCCGGACGAACGTGATAGAAGAAACTTTGAAAACAAATACTTTCGCGGAACCCAGCCCGCAAACAGGCCTTTCAGAAAAGAGGAGGAAGCCCCTTTCAGGAAGATGTTTTTGGATCAGCTGGAGGATCACGTAAAAATGCGCCGCCGCCTTTCGCAGCAGGCAGGCATGCGCGCCGCGCTGTTGCCCGATAAAGAGGCCGGAAGAACTTTCGGAAGCCATCAGGCGCTTACCCTCAACCTTGTGCACCTTTCCTACCAGATGGCGCAAAATTTTGAAAAAGAAATCATTAAAGATAAATTAAAAGACGAGGGCGCTTACAACCTAAGAAACAAAGGCAAACTGGCAAGCGGCGAAATGAAACTGGTCATTGCGCAGGACGGCAGCGGTACCAGAATAATGACGGAAGAAGAGGCCGCCGAAATGGCAAGAACCAATCCGGATGCTGCACTGATGCCGTTTCTTGAGCCGGGCCTATTGGAGAATCTGGAACGTACCGCGTTTGAAAAAGGGCTTGAGAATCCACCGGAGCCGACCACAATATCAGCAAAACCGGTTGCCCTGCTTGAAGATTTTGAAAACGCCAAACTGGCATCCATAAGACAGCTTATTCTGGCGGCCGGACTGGAAATAACAGTAGAACTAACAATAGATGCCAACGGCATGATAACCGGCACCGTCAGCGACGCCGAAGGGCAGAAACTAAGCCTGACCGTGGATACCAAAAAACCAAACTACGCCGCGGACAAATTCACATTTAAATTCCTGAACGAAGGGCCAAGCAAGCATCTGGCAAATAGAAAAATAAAACTGAGTACGGATGACATGCGCCGCGCCTTTTACGGCGACGAAGGCCGCAAAAAAGCCGCCCAGGTATACGCCGAGCAGGGAGAACGCGGCGAAATGGCAGGTGAAAAACCGCCACTGCCAATGCCCGCAATCGGAGGGAGAAGGGGAGGCCCCGTGGAAGGGATTCCAATGCCTTTCGTACCTCCATCCGGTGAAAAAGCGGGTACAATCGGGTTTCCGTCAACCACGGGAAAAGGTGCGGGAATCCCGGGGCAGCTAAAAGGCCCTTCACAATTTCCTGTGACTCCAATGGAAATTCAGGTATCTACAAAACAAACGCCCGGGGAAACGAAAAAATACAAAGTCACGCCGACCATAACCATAGAAAAGGAAAGGCTACCAACTCCCACCGTACCACATACAATTTCTTGGAAAAAACAAAGAGTCGCCGCCGGAAGAGTGGGTGGGGGACTCCCGGATCTGCAATATAAAACAAGAACAAGAACAGCCATGCGGGCACCAACCCCCCGCCGAAGAAAACCGAAAATGCCCTGGCCTGCAAAATTCGGTATAGGTGCGGGCGCCGTAACTGGCGGACTGACATTCTGGGGGGCATGGAAAGTAAGCGCCGCCGCCGCAGTCACGGCAATGCACCCCGCTGCCGGAACCACAATCATTGCAACAGTAAAAATCGTACTCGGTTGCCTTGGGATCCATTATCCTATCTAACAAAAGCCCACTAAAAAACAAAAATGAAAAAGATCCTGAAACTAATCAAAAAACATAAAAAAAAGCTGCTCCTGCTGGCACTGCTATCCGCCCTTCTAATAATTTTTCTGCCTCACCTTGCATTTGCGCAGGACGCAGCGCCGGCCCCAACAACCAGCAGCACAATAAATGAGATGTATTCAAAACTGGTCAACTTCATGATTCTGATAATGGAGCTGCTTCGCAGAATGCTTTTGCCTATATTGCTGCTTATTGGCGGACTTTTAAAAAACGACATTTTATTCAGCGCGGGAATGGAAGATGTCATGCTGGCTATCTGGGGAAACATTAGGAATATAGTAAATATTCTGTTTGTACTGATTCTGCTAGGAATCGCCTTTTACAACGTACTTGGCGGATCCTCGCAGGATTATCATCTAAAAACAATCCTTCCAAAATTTATTATCGCGCTGATTGCGGTCAATTTTTCTTTCGTTGCGGGGAAAGTGGTACTGGACGGTGTCAATGTCGTGACGACGGCTATATTTGCGTTACCCGGAGCGGTCCAAAGAGACCTCGTGAATCCGGCAACACCGGCAATGCAAAAAAGTTTTTGTGAGTTTTTTCATGGGAAAGATAAATACGCCACTTCGTTACTGAAGGCGGAAGAAGTAGCATCGGAAAGCACCCCCGTCTGGTGCACGGGAGCAAAAACTTTTTCTGATAAAGGGAAAGAATTTTTCACCAAATTCGACAGCGCCAATGCAGGTATAGCAATTTCAGTAAATTTACTACAGCTGAATTTACTTGATACGGTTGAGGTCACCGAGTCTTCGGTCAAAGAACTGGCAATAAACGTCCTCTTCTCAACCATCCTCTTTATTGTTTACGGAGTATCCTTCGTCGCTCTGCTTGTTATTCTGCTCGGACGTCTGGTTGTTATATGGATGGGCATGATCCTGTCGCCGCTAATGGCGCTCGCATTCGTACTGCCGGAAAGCCTGATGAGTAAAATGGGAGGCGAGGGCGACCTGAAAACGAAGTTTGTCCAGAACGTAATAGTTCCCATACCGATTGCGCTGGTGATGAGCATAGGTTTTATAATGATGCAGGCGCTTAGGGACGTTAAATTCGGTCAAATAACCGGGTCCATGGCAACATCTTCCATGGGGGTCGGACTGCTAACATCCGGACTGGACACTTTGCAGGAGCTTCTTGTGGCGGTGGGCGTAATAGCATTTATATGGATGGGCGTTTTTGCCGCCGCCAAAGGATCGATTGCCGAAGGAGTTGTTGGAAGAATTAAAGGGGCCGCTGAAGGTTTTGGAGTATTCCTGGCAAAAGCACCATTCCAATACGCCCCGATCATCCCCGTTGGTGAGGGAGGAGAAAAAGTTTCCCTTGGCGCGGCATATGAGGCGATGAAACGTTTACCCGGGTCATATGACCAGAAAATGAATGAGGAGGTAGAAAGAATAACGAAAAAATACGGAGGCGGAACATCGGCAATAGAGATTACCAATGAATTAAGCAGGGTCACAACTGCAAAAGGAGCTAGGCAGGGAGTTGTTGATATTGTGGCAAGCGGAGTTCCAGGCGATACTGGCTTCCAACGTGGATTGGCCGAGAGAATGAAAAGCAGTGCAGAAATTCAACGTGGCATTATGGAAGACCTTAGAAGAGCTGGCGCTGTAAATGTAAAAACAGGAAAAGCATATACCCCTGAGGAGTTCAAGACGGAATTGGAAGCTGGAAAAGTCCCTCCTGAAGTTATGAAGAAACTTTCGCAATATTATACAACAAGACAAGGTTTTAAGCCGACTCCAAGAGGAGAAGCGGCTCCGGGAACCAAACCGCCGCCCGAACCAACTGCCACCGGTGCGGGACGTAGAGGTGGAGGGGGCGTACCGTCAACGCCTGTTACAAGTGAAGTCGCATTAAGGGATAATGCTAAAAAGGCCGCGGAAAATGCGGTAAAAGAAGCTATTAGTAAAGGAAATGATAGGGAGCGTATCATTCTGGTGGCAACAGCTGCAGTAGAAAAAACTGGAATTTCTAGTGATGAAGCCCGAACAATAGCGGAAGCGGCAGCAAATGCAGCTCAGGTATCCGCCGCTCCCGGCGCCGCGCCACCCGCCACACCACCACCCGCGCCACCCGCAGCTCCCCAACCTACAGCACGACCACCACGCGCTCCCCAACCTCCAAAACCCGAAGATGATTTTGATATGTAAGTTTCCCATATTTAAACACAAACATTGACAAAAATAAAAAGCATGCTATCATTTACGGTAACAACACGGACACGCGGTAACAAAAGGCCCGCCTTAAACTTTAACTCATAACAAAAACATGAAGAAAGTTTTTTGGCACAACGCGATTTCCCTAAAAGACTGCATCATGCCGGCGGGCCTTGTCATGCCGCAAACAATCATTGCGCCAAAACGAAATGTTTACATTAACACCCCGGCTGGCCCAAATGCGCCGGCCGACCCAAATAACCCTGCCGGACCGGCCACACCGGCCGCAGCAGCTCCAGTCGCGCCCACGACTTCCGCAGCAAACACCAATCAACCCACACCGCCAACTCCGGCCGCCACCCCCGAAAACGCCGCCCCACCCGCCCCCGAAGCCACCACCGCCCCCGAAGCCGCGGAGGCCCACGCCGCAGCCGCTCCCGTGCAACCTGCCCCGATAATCGAACTACAATCCCAATTCTCCCGCATGGCCGAAATCGCAAGCGGATCCGCCGACAGAATAAAACAGCAGGCAAAACGCGAAAAAAAAGAAGAATCCGAAATAAACGGCGCGCTTGAAGCCGCGAACAAAGAAATGCTTGCGGCCGCCGCTGCCGAAAAAGACAGCAAAAAGCGCACGCGCGAAATCCTTCAAAAACTCATCCAACAAAAAAAAATAACACAGGTAGAGGCGCAGGAATTCATGGATTTGGACGCCAGAGACCCGAAATTCGAATCACAGTGGCAGCAGCTCACCCACGAACTAACCACCACCGCCACGCGCGAAGACCTGCACACAATCAAAGCCGAAGCCTACGCCGCCGTAAAACTACAGGACGACTGTTTCAATAAGATCAAAGCCGTCCATGAAGCCATGGCGGAGGCGGAAAAACACATTAATCTAAAAGTCAGCCGCGAAAGAACACTCGCGCAGCACAGCCGAGACATCGGTTTCGACATAAAAGTCGGCAAAGAGGTCCGTTTTAAGACCTACAGAACAATCCTCCTGCCGGACGGAAAAGTAAAAAAAGAACCAATATACAGGCGCGCAATAATCAGAGATGTCTTTTTTGATGATATAGACATTGTGGACGCCAAAGGAAAAGAAAAAAAACTGCCCTCGCTCGAACCCACAATTTCACTCCAATACACCGACGAATGGCGCGACGCTGAAGGAAACCAGAATGGCGGAGTAGAGCAGCTAAGCGCCGCCGCCCTAAAACGCATGGCCGACAATCAGGAAATGTGCGAGATAATTGAAGACCGCCAGGACACCGACGACACAAGCGAAGAACTTGAACAACTAAAGCAAATCCTGGGCCAAGAAATAAAAGAAGGAGACATTTTCGAGTACCTGGACATTGGCACCGACGAATCGGGAAATCACAAACACGAAAACAGAAGCGTACAAATCGTAAGCATATACAAAGCCGAGGACCCTTTCTTTAACGAAGAAAACAGTCAGCGCAAAGGCCACAAAGTAACAATGATCTCCCTTAGCGAACCTGTTGTGGTAGCAACAAACCCTTCCCTCATCCAGAAAAAAGAGCTCACGCTGGGCGAATTCGCCAAGTGGAAAAAACGCGTGGAAGCCCAAAAGCCGATAGATCTAAAAGAGCTGCGCACGCAACTGACGCAGGAAAACAAAGACAGAAACAGCAGGTACAAAAGAAAAGCAAAACAGTACCCGCCAATCAAGGCCGAAACCGGCGAAGTCCTTTACGCAGACACCGATCCCCAAAAAACTTTCCTTATTCAGGACGTCAACGACGAAACCGGCCAAATAACGCTGGATAACGGCGGAATCTACACACCGGCCAACTTCCTGGCCTGGGTGAAAAGAAATGAAATCGAAAAAAAAGACGCGGACGCGGAGGCCGAAAAGAAAACGGCGGGTCTGGAAGATGACAATCCTAACAAGCAGAAAATCCTTCAGGAAGCCAAAGACAAGGTGGAGGAAGAACTGAATAAACGCAGAAATCCACCGCCAAACCTGCTAAAAGATGACGACAACGTAGTCCAGCCGCCGGGCGGCAGCTACATAAGGCAGCTATGGAACGACACATATTTTATGTCGGGAGGAAACCTCTATGCCCTGGGCAAGGAAATAATTGATTTCATTAAGAGATGGATGGAGCGCCGCGAAAAAAACACAATCGGCGCGGTGGGTAACGCCATGCTCACGCCGATTTGGGGGCAGATGGGTGCGGAATTCAAGGCTCTGCAGCAACAGGCGGAAAACGAACGCGTCCAGAGATTCATGGATTCCTATGAGCAATATGGATATGGGGACTTGTACGGACAGCTGCAAAAAACATCCAACAGAGACGAATTAAAAGCCCTATTTAAAGCAATGTCCGCGAAAGGCTGGATACGCTGGAACGATCCGGTGCTGTGGGCCGCCATGAGCAGGGTGGGTAGAAAAAAGGATGCCTCATATTTCGTAAATACATACGACGAAGAAAAATTCAGGGAAATACTCGACGCATTCTGGGGCGACGGTTCGTACGCCGATTTCCGATCCCAGAACGACAGCGCGTACAACAGCGAGAAAGGAAAAATCGTGGAATACGCCAAGAAACTGGAAAACGACCCCAGTCAAATGGGAGGTGTTAAAGCACGACTTCAGACCATGCTTGCAAAACACATGCGCGGCGAATACGTACCCGCCGAGCAGTACGAAGGATACATTCACTTTGCCATCCAGTACGGAAAACTTACATTCGCGGATAAAGTGTACTTCATTTTAATGGGCCTGGGCGCCGAGGGGCCGGCTGGCGGGGACTATCCCGGCAGAACAATTCTGGATTTTGGACGGGTCAGCTCTTTTGGAACGGAGCTATTGGGGAACTACCCGATAATCGATTATTTTGCCGCGCCGGGAGCGAACCTGATCCAAAGAGACAAAAACGGTGAAATTAAAAAAGATCGTGCAACCGGCGAACCCATGCGCGGGCAGATGTCGCAGAACATCGTTAAATACATTATAAATAAATACATAGAAAAAGATGCCAAAACCAGTATCTACAACCTGAAAAACCCCGGACAGTTCAATGCGGGTGATTCACTGATAAACTTTATTGAAACAGAAATAATGTCGAACGAAGGGGTATGTGTGCGTATGGATAAAGCCTCGCGCGATATTAGTATGTGGGACCATGAAGACTTTCACATGAACGCGCCGCAACTGAAAGAAAACCAGATCGAACAGATCACGAAAGAGGCCGGTGGAAACCAGAAATCCTCCGTTCCGGGCATAAGAAACGCCATTAGCGGGTTGAACCATTTTATTCGCCTGGATCTGGATCAATATATGCGCGACATGAAAAAAGGCAAGGCCGGAGAGGCGGATCAGCACCTTGTCAGTTCCATGGACAGAATGCTTGCCTTCATAAGGCTGCACGCGGTTCTGGATAATCGCTGCCGCCACGGAATTCACGATCGAATTAGACTTGGTCGTGAATTAAAACAATGCTCCGGCGTAGATTCATCCCGCTTTGTAAGCGATCAAATAGATGAGATGAATGGCTTTATGAACGGATTAATTGGTGAAATGATTAAAGTCGATCCTGCATCTTTCAAAAGAATCAGCGAAGAATGGAATCTGCTGCGCAATCCGGTCAATTTTCGACAACAAAAAAAACAGGAAGAAATAGCGCTTAGATTTTCCACCACTTTAAGTGATGCAATGGCTCGTTTGAAAGAAAAGGTGGGAAATAATGGAGTTTTTGACATTGTAAGAAAAATTCAGGGCGAAGGCTCCGCAAATGAACAGCTGATCAAGGGCATACAGGCAAGAGTTCTGACCAAAGAGGAAATACAGGAGCAATCAACCAAAAAAGCCTCATTTGAAAGGATGCAGATGTCAGATGTCAGAGATAACGTCGAAACTCTGGAGCGCCTGCGCCTGCAAATGCAGACGCGCGGACAGCTTACACCCGAAAAAATGCAGGAAGAGAGGGAAGTACGACTTTCAACCATTATCAACAACGTTAAACAAGGCAAATACGGCATGATAACCGACAGCGACAAAGCTCTTCTTGAGAAAGAAATTGCCAATCTACAAAGACAGGTCGGCGACCGCGGCGACGAGGAAGAACCGGCGTAGGCGGCGTAATTCCATCTATATAGGTTGTTTTGGCAGGCTCATTAAACTCTTTGGGTAAAAATCTCAGTAAGAATTGAGAAAGGAAGAAGACAAAACATAAGCCTTTTTGCGAATCTTTCAACATTGCGAATACCACAATGCAAGCGTTTCATTGTCTCAAAACGACTGTGTAAAGC
>JAHJEW010000064.1 GCA_018825335.1 Patescibacteria group bacterium
CCCAAACCCGTCCATTTTCCACCTTAAAGGTGATTTTTTCCTTGCCACCCTCCCCTACCAGAGCCACAAAAGAATTTTCCGTATTACTCTGGATCAATTTCCCCGCAATGTACTTCTCGGGACAAGAAAGGTTAAAATCCGGAGGAATAATGTGATAACAATCATAATCAACCGACCCCAGACGAATCTGCTCCGCCATTAAATCCATAACCGAGCGCACATCCGAATACATTTTCCTGACCTCGTTCGCATCCCTTTGCGCGCGCACAATACTTATGTACGCCTGGCCCACAATCCCAAGAAAAATCATAAAAATCATCATGCTCACAAGCAGTTCCACCAGAGTGAACCCATCTTTATTGCCGCGAATTTTATTAAAAATTTTCATGTTCGATGATTATAGCTGGCCGGTATTCCAATCAGTCAGCTCCGTTACAAGTTTTACCTCTTTGTCCCGCGAAGGTTCGCGCCACTTTACGATGCTTTCCACTCTCATTTTCTGCAAAGCAGTCGCCCCCGGGTCGGAAATATTTTCTATATATAAGTAGCGTGAATAGGGCGTTTTCTCCCCACCAGTATCCAAAGCATCATATTTATTTCTATAAAGAACCCTATTGCTGTTTTTATCAGTAAATTTGTAAATCAAAGCACCCGTATCATCCGCTCCTTTTATGGATTTAAGCTTCCAGGGTACATAATTAGCCAGCGAATCAACCTGACTCGCCGAATTAATGGAAATTGGTGATCGAACCAAAGAGCCAAGACTAACAGTATAATAACCATCTTCTCCCATACCATCCGGAAAAGCATCACCCCATATATCTTTTTGAAAAGCCCCCAGCTTCCCATTAAACCGCGCTCCAAGCAGCCAGTCACTATCACGCATGTTGCGCACCGCCTCCAAACCTTCCTGAGCCAGTCCGTAAGCCGTTAAAGTGCGAACATTCTCCGCATTACTGCGAATAATGGAAACAACCAGATTGGTCGCCGTGAAAATTACAAGCGTCAGCACTGCCATCGCCACAATCACTTCCGGCAACGTAAAACCTTTTCGTAAATTTTTATTTTTGATTTTCATAAATGCGTTCAATTAAACCGGACGCAAGGTCCATCCTGAAAGATCTGGTAACTTCATCCCCTTTCAAACCGATCGTAAAAACAATTTCCGACTCCCCTTCTTTCGGCCGCGCCGGCTCACCAAACACATCATCTCCAATAAGCACATTAGCAAACGGTGGCTTAAATAAAACCAAAACCGACTTCTCCTCCAACCCGGACTTATCTATCCCCAAAACCTGAAAATCTTCAATAGTCTGAAAAGCGGAAAGATCTTCCTGCTTCAGATCGCAATAATCAGCCTTAACATCACCGACCGGCACATATTCGTACTGAACCGTCTGCACAAAAGGTTCATCCACCGAAAAAAGCATCCCATAGCAAGAAGTTTTTCCGTCTTCGCCGGCCCCCACTCTTCCCGTCTTAGCAAGCCCCTGCTGCGACCGCAAAGCGCTGACCATTGAATCAATGGCAATATCCCGCCTCGCCTGCTGTCTCGCCACCCCGTAACTGAAAATCGCGAGCATCGCCAAAATGGCAACTATGGAAATAACAACCAACATTTCTATCAACGTAAATGCTTTTCGTTCAGCCATAATGATAAGTTAAACAAGCGAACTCAGCTGGAAGATCGGCGTCAAAATCGCCAGCGCCAGAATCGCCACCGTCGCGCCGACAAAAACAATCATAATCGGCTCGAACAGACTGGTCAGACGCTTCAGCGCGTTATCAATTTCACGATCATAGTGCGACGCGATTTTGTCCGAAATAAGCCCTATGGACGCGGACTGCTCGGCAATCCCAAGCATCTGCGTAACCGTTTCATCAAACAAAAACGGCGCATCGGCCAGACACATGGAAATCTTCTCACCGCTCTGAACCTTTGCAATAACCTCCCACGTTTTTAAACGATAAATCTCACTGCTTAAAGATGTGGCGATAATCTTCAGCGCGTGCACCACAGGCAATCCGGAATCTATTAAAATCCCAAGCATGCTAACAAAACGCAGAACAAGAACGCGGCGTCTTAAAGTCCCGATAACCGGAATTTTCAGTTTAAAAAGATCCCATTTAAAGCGTCCGTTATCGGAACCGATATAAACTTTGAAAATCAAAAACAGAATCAGCACCCCGAACGCAATCGCCCACCAATAATTTGAAAAAGCGGAGCTAAGACCTATTAAAAATTTGGTCGCGAATGGAAAATCCTTGTCCTGAAGACCGCCCTCGCGCAGCAAATCTACAAGCCCGGGAATAATCCATAAAAGCATTCCGGCTGCAACCACAACCAAAACCGCCAGCACCGCAATCGGATAAATGGACGCTGTAACCAGCTTCATTTGCAGCTCATGACTTTTATCCAGCTGCTCGGAAAGTTTGAAAAGCATCTTTTCCATATTGCCGGCAGCCTCGCCGGACCTGACCACCCCGATCTCCATCTCCCCGAAGACATCGGGAAAACGCGACATCGCCTCCGAAAAGCGCTTACCCTGGCCGATAGAAAAAGCGCACGTATCCAGTATACGTCGAAAACGCTCATGTTTTGTGCGGTTCGCGAGCATTTTTACAGACTGGATAAGAGGAATCCCGGCATCAATCATCACGGCCAGCAAATGGAAGAAATAGGCTTTCTCCTGCAAAGGCACATGACTATGATCAACAATAAAATCGTCCAGCCGGGTTAAAAGCGGCTGCGCACTGCGGTCATAAACACCGTAAATAACCTGTTTGCGCCTTCGTCCGCTGTAAGCCGAAACCTTTTTTAAAAGCTCGTTCAGATCTCTGACAGTACCCTCTTTTTTTTTTACATCCAAAGATTTCATGATAAACAAACATTAAATGGATCCCTGATAATAAGCTTCAGCGCTCACGTTAAAATTAACGCGCGAACCAAGCGCCGCTTCTCCAAGTTGCACTGCAATATTTTTTACAACCAGCTTTCTGGAACTACCCTCAAGCCCGCGTAAAAAAGAAATCAGATCACTTTGGCTGCCCGTAACATTCAAATTCACCTGTACTTTGTCGATTCCGCTATCCGTTGACGTCTGCCCGATGCCGAAATTTATACTTCCAAGCAGCATATTATTCTTTTGGGCGATATCGCTTAAATCGCGGATCAGCTTCTCCTGCTCCAGTTTTTCCGGAATCGCGGCAAGCGTTGTTTCCTGACTTACTTCCGAAGACGAACTCAATTCCTGTTGCAACTTTTGCAGCTCCACAAGTTTATCACTCGCGTTTTGTCTTTCCGTTAAAAGTTCATCGCGACCTTTGGACATACCGGAAACCTCTTCCCACTGCGGCTTAACATAAAACCAGGCCGCAACGAACGCAACAATCAAAAGCACCAATGCAATGGCAGAAAGCCCCGAACCTCTTTTTTGATTAATTGGATTTTCCATATTTGTTGATTATTTTTGTTGATAATTATTGTCTTGATACTTTCGGTTGCAGATCACTTAGTCCGCTGTCTTTGTAATTCACAAGAAAAACAAAACTGGCCACTTTGGAGCCGTCATCCGTTTCACCAACTGTTATTGAAGGTATGTAGCCATCGTAAAAGAAAGAACTGTCGTTAAAAACCTCAATAAGTTCCGCCGCATCTTCAAAAGGATCAAGCCGCACAGGTCTTGTTTTGGCGTTCAGACTTAATTTACCGCCTTCGCTTCCGCTATAAGACAAAAAATCAATTTTATCCCGGCGCTCGGCAGCGTCATACGGAATGAGAGACTGAATCTGGGTAAGCACCTGCGACCAGCGAATCTCTCCCGCTTCAATTGTTTCCAGCCACTTGCCCGCCTGCTGGGCCGCCTCCACTTTTTGGGCCTCAAGAGCGGATATTTCTTCATTCAAAGAGGCAATTTCCCCTTTCAGAAGATCCTGCTGCTGCGCCAGAGTTGACCTTTGAAGACCCAGATAAAAGGCAAGAACAACGACAATTATAACCGCCAGTGCAGCCAGTATTAAAGTAAGTGACTTGCCGCGCGGCGCATCCGGAGCCTGTAGAGTGTATTTATCTTCCATCGTAAATATATAAAAAATCCTATTATAATAACATTTTTCTGCTAAAATCTCAAGTGTGAAACCCATTACCATCAATGAACAATTTCACTGTGAAAAATGCGGTGAGATGAATCCCAAAGCGGTAAAGACATGCCGCAATCACTGCCGCGCATGTCTTTGGTCAAAACACGTGGATGAAAGCGTCCCCGGAGACCGAAACAGTGTCTGCAACGGGATGATGTATCCAATGGCGGTAACAACCTCGGGTAAAAAAGGTCTACAAATCGTCCATGAATGCGCCAAATGCAAAGCCCGCAAACTCAACAAAGTCGCGCAGGATGACAATATGGAACTTATAACAAAGCTTTCACAAATCCCTTATGACGTACAGCCTTAAAAGCATACTGAACAAGTACATCCCGAAAAACCGCAATATTGTTGTCGGTGTTTCAGGCGGACCCGATTCGGTATACCTGCTGTTGCAATGCCTCGGCCACACAAATAATATAATTGTCGCGCACGTAAACCACGGAACCAGAAACGGCGGCAGCGACAAGGACGCCATTTTCACGGAAAAACTGGCCAAAAAGCTGAGCCTTCCCTTCGAACTAAAAAAAATAGCAAAAAAAAACGGCGGGAACAGTGAAGAATTTTTCCGCAACCGGAGATACGAATTTTTTGAAAAAATCCGCAAAAAATACAAAGCCGCATGGATCCTTACGGCCCATCATCAAAATGATAACATTGAAACCGTTCTTTTTAACCTGACCAAAGGAAGTTTTCTGGACGGGATAAGCGGAATGGAGATCGCCGACCCCAAAAGACACCTGCTGCGCCCATTACTTTTCACCCCGAAAAAGGAAATTCTCGATCACCTGAAGAAAAACCGCATCCCGTTTATGCGTGATACAACCAATAAAAGCACCGTATACGCCCGCAACAGGATCAGACACAGAGTTATTCCGCAGCTGAAAACCATTAACGACGGACTGGAGCAAACAATGTCAAACAGCATCCAAAACTACCGCGAGCTGAGAGATTATCTGAACCAGACAACCAATACCTGGCTTGAACAAAATTCGCGGGAAAACACAATAAATCTGACAGACTTCCTAAAACTTCACCCAGTTATTCAGAAAAGCGTTTTATTCCGACTGTACGAAAACTATTACGGAGAAGGTAAGAAACTAAATCAAAAACATCTCGAACAAATCATGGGTGTATTAAGTGGAGGCGCAACGGGCCGTAAAAAAGAGTTCGGGAAAGACCTCTTTATCTGCATTGAAAAAAGAAGTAAAATAGCGCTGCTTGTTTTAAATAAAAGAAAATGCCACAAAATCTCAAAATGAAAAAACCGCAGGGCAGATCAAACTTCGTATATCTGCTTATTATCGCACTGATAGCCAGTGGGATTTTCATGATAATGAACCCGGGCGAAAGCAACCTGAAAAAGGTTAATCTTGACCAGTTTATAAGCCAGGTGAAATCCGGCGAAGTGGCGGCCATAGCCATTCAGGACGACCGTATTGATTTCACAAGAATCGATGACACAAAGCAGTACACTTTCAAAGAACCGGGATCAACCCTGGACGATCTGCTTAAAGACGTTCCTTCCGATATCCGTAAAGACGTTTCAATTGAAGTGGTTCCGACCGACGGCCAGAAATTCTGGACCGATCTTATCTTTACCCTTTTACCTTTCATTTTTATTGCGGCCTTTTTGATTTTTATGATGCGACAGGCCCAGAACAGCACAAATCAGGCCATGTCTTTCGGCAAAAGCAGAGCGCGCATGGCGGACAAAGACAAACCGCAGACCACTTTTAAAGATGTGGCCGGCGCCCTGGAAGCCAAAGAGGAACTTATAGAAGTGGTGGACTTTCTTAAAAATCCGGCAAAATACACAAGCATGGGAGCCAAAATCCCAAAGGGCGTAATTTTGGTGGGCGCTCCCGGAACGGGAAAAACACTGCTGGCGCGCGCCGTGGCCGGAGAAGCGGCCGTCCCCTTCTTTAACATATCCGGCTCCGAATTCGTGGAAATGTTCGTGGGAGTCGGTGCCAGCCGCGTCCGCGACCTGTTTAAGAAAGCCAAAAGAAACGCACCCTGCATTGTTTTCATAGATGAAATAGATGCCGTCGGACGCCAGAGGGGCGCCGGCCTTGGAGGCGGAAACGATGAAAGAGAACAAACCCTTAATCAGATCCTCACAGAAATGGATGGCTTCGAAACCGGCACAAATATAATAGTCATGGCCGCGACCAACCGTCCCGACGTACTGGATCCGGCGCTGCTGCGCCCGGGCCGCTTCGACCGCCGCGTGGTTGTGGATGTTCCGGACATCAACGATCGTGAAGCAATCCTTAAAGTACATTCCCGCGGGAAAACCCTTGCAAAGAATTGCGACCTTAGAAGAATCGCCGCACACACACCGGGCTTCACCGGAGCGGACCTTGAAAACCTGATGAACGAAGCGGCCATACGCGCTGCAAAAGGGGATAATAAAAATATAAGTATGGAAGATCTTGAACAATCCATTGAAAAAGTAATGCTGGGACCGGAAAGAAAATCCCGCGTCCTTTCCAAACAGGAAAAGAAAATCACCGCCTACCACGAGGTCGGGCACGCAGTTGTCGGACATGTTTTGCCGCAATGCGAACCCGTTCATAAAATCTCCATAGTTTCACGCGGAATGGCGCTGGGCGTAACCTGGTTCCTGCCCGAAGAGGACAAACATCTATATCCAAAAAGCAAATTTCTTGACGAAATGTGCTCACTTTTGGGCGGCTATGTGGCCGAAGAAATTTTCTTCGGCGAACAAACGACGGGCGCCAGCAATGACCTTGAAAAAGCCACAAACATCGCCAGACGCATGGTTACCGAATACGGAATGAGCGACCTTGGACCCGTCATTTACGGCGACAGAAATCAGGAAGTTTTCCTTGGCCGCGACTTCGGCCACGTTCGCAATTATTCCGAGCAGGTGGCCGCCTCAATCGATAAAGAAATCAGGAAATTTCTTGAAGATGCTTATACAAAAACAAAAAAAATCGTCATCGAACATAAGAAAACCATTGAAAGAATAGCAGATAAACTGATTCAGAAAGAAACCCTGAACCGCACGGAATTCCGTCGACTTTTTGACGAGGAAGAACCGAAATCCAAAGCCAAAACCGCAAAGAAAGCCGTTTAAACTGCTAAAAGTCAAACCATGGACACAACAAATAAAACAAGCCGCGGATTTACAAAAAAACCTATTTCCGGAGCTGTCACAAAATCCGGCGCCGCAGGATCCTCCGCCAAGGGGCCCGCCTCCACCGGAGAGGAAAAACCCGAAGGCCAGCTTGCACTGGACGTTTATCAGACAAAAACCCATATTGTAATTGTAGCGCCAATAGCCGGCGTAAAACTCTCAGATATCAACGTGTCCGTCACCGAAGACGTACTTTTAATCAAAGGCAAAAGATCACTGGACTTTGCCGTGCCGGACGAAGACTACTTCACCCAGGAATGTTTTTGGGGAGATTTTTCAAGGTCGATAGTTTTACCCGCAGCAGTCGACGCATCCAAAATAAGCGCATCTTTTAAAGACGCCGTACTTAAAATATCGATTCCAAAAACCGAAAGAACCAAGACAAAAATAGTACGCATCAACGAAGAATAATTTTTTCCATTATGAAAATTCGCAAAGCAGTATTGCCGGCCGCGGGATTTGGCACGCGTTTCCTGCCCGCCACAAAAGCACAACCGAAAGAAATGCTTCCTCTTGTGGACAAACCCGTCATCCAGTACCTGGTGGAGGAAGCAGTCGCTTCCGGAATTGAGGAAATAATAATAGTAACCGGCCGCGGCAAAAGATCCATTGAAGACCATTTTGACTACTGCTTTGAACTGGAGAAAACGCTGGAAGAGAAAGGCAAAGAAGATATTCTTAAGGAGTTGCGAAAAATCGAAAAACTGGCCACCTTCGTTTATGTAAGACAACCAATGCCCCTGGGCGACGGCGACGCAATCCTTCGCGCGAAAGAACTTATAGGTAACGAACCTTTTGCCATTCTTTTCGGTGATGACATTGTCGATGCGGAGATACCGGCACTAAAACAACTGATCGACCAGTACGAAAAAACCGGCTCCTGCGTGGTTGCGCTGGAAAACATTCCAAAACAGGAAACTCCGAACTACGGCATCATCAAGCCAAAAAATTCCGACGGACGACTCCACGAAATAGAATCAATGGTAGAAAAACCAAGTCCGGAAAAAGCTCCATCCACCCTGGGGATAATTGGAAAATACATTGTAACTCCGGAAATAATAGCCGCGCTTGAGTCATCCACCGCAAGTCACGGCGGCGAAATACGCCTGATAGACGGACTCATAGAATTACAAAAAACACAAAAAGTTTACGGCTACGAAATCGAAGGCAAAAGATACGACACGGGCAATAAACTGGGCTTGATTACGGCCACAATAGATTTCGCGTTAAAAAGGAAAGACCTGGGACCACAGCTGCGCAAGCACCTTAGGTCCCTTGATTTAGGGTAGAAAATCAGCTATTATGGTTGGATACAAAAAACAAAAACAAAATGTCCAACCAGACAAGCAATGTCAATTTACTGATCCAGGAAGCCGACAAGAAAAAACTTAGCGGCAAACACTCCGAAGCTATAAAAATCTGTGAAAAGATTCTGACGCAGGATCTGGACTGCCTGGAAGCCTACGAAGAAATCGGGGACAACTATTTAAGCCTGCGCCAATACGAGAAAGCCAAAAAAGCACTCACACGCGCGCTGCAGATTAACCCGAGAAGCGCGAACGCCAATTATCTGTTGGGATTCGTTTTTTCCGCGATCGGCGAATGGCAGAAATCAATAGACTACCTGGACCGCGCCGACAACGTTGAACCAAACCACCCTGAAATTCTGCGCTGCCTGGGCTGGTCCATCTTCCACAAAGGAGAAAGAAAGCGCGGCATTTTCATCCTTGAAAGAGCTTTGAATCTTGCCGGAAACGACCCTCTGATCTTAAGCGATCTGGGTGTCTGCTACCTGAATGAAAAAAACTTCGAGCGCTCCTCTTATCTGTTCAAAAAAGTACTGGAAATAGAACCGCACAACGAAAAAGCCAAAGAATGCCTTAACGCGGTCCGCTTTTTCCAGAAAGAATTCAGGAAGTTCAGAGAGAAGAATGCGTAGTACCGGAGCCATGCTATTTGTTAATTATCCTTTCAAAAACAGACACTGAATTTCAAGATTTTTTGATTGTAAAAGAAGGCCCCGCACAAGGCGGAGCCAAAGAAAGATCAAATATTTAAGACTAAGCCTGAGGCATATTTACCACCACTGAGCCGCGCAGACGAAGAACATGGTCAACACCAGCAGGAGAAACATTATCCAATATAACCCTGCCATCAAACCAATTACCGGTCGCCATAAGAGGAAACAGGGATTCTTTCGTCAAGCTCTTACCGTTCAAAACCGTATAGGTTCGTGAATCAACAGGTTTGCCTTCCACCAATCCTTTCATCATCAGAATCAAATAGACATGGGCATCTTCCACAACATCAATGCTTTCTTTTTCATATTTTATTACCCAGAGTTTGCTCATTTCGTAGTTCTTTCTCCTACCATCATAAATTTGAGAATCCTGTTTAACATCTTGAACACCTCAACGATTGAAACTCTCCATTTATTTTCAGTCTTTGATTTTCCGCCATTCCAAAATTGGTTGATACCTAAATTGAAAATATAAGTATCACGGTTTTGGCCTTCCACCTTGTGCGCATCAATTGCCTGAACTTTCGATTGGAGAGTTGTAGGTGGAACTAAAAGTAAAGCGGGCTCTTGTAGTTTTAATGCTTTTTCAATAACTTCCCGGGTCAGACCCTTTTTAACCTGTTTCCAGGTTGGCATGCCTTTCATGGAAATTTCATATCGTTCCAAAATTGCCTTCATAGCTGGATACTGAACTTCGAGCTTTCGCAAAAGTTCTGCGGACAACTTAACTTCTAAAGCAAATTTTGCTCTTTCGCTTGTGGTTTCCCTAATATTATCCAATTCCGCATTGACTACATCAGCCGTTACGCAACCGTTTTCCAACAGATTTGCTACAAGCGTTTCCAATTCGACGCGAGAAGCACCTGACAGGTCTTTAAGTGCGGGTTTACGGTAAAATGATTTAGCCATATCCGTTTTTCATCAAATACCTGATCATACTTTAACTATAATTTACAACTACGTCAATAATTCATAAAAACCTTGCCAAAAGGTCTTTTTTGTAGCAAAATAGTGCGGCTTTACGGGTGAATGATCGCCCCGCCCTGGCGGGGAGGAAAGTCCGGGCACCCAAAGAAGAAGGATAGTTCCTAACGGGAACGACTTCGCAACCTAATAAGAGCGATGTACGGCCAGTGCCACAGAGACAATACAAGTATCGCCCAAAATCGCAAAACGACAAACGGCGTAA
>JAHJEW010000065.1 GCA_018825335.1 Patescibacteria group bacterium
AAGGAACACGGCGACACACTGCCGGAAACGCGCGAGAAGCTGGCTTTTAAGGCTTTTTCCAGGACTTATCAGTACGATGAAGCGATTGAGCATTATTTCAGGGGCCGCCTTGGGGAGGCGGAGCTTCTGAATCTGCACTACGAAAAGGTGTGCAGCCTGCGATATGGGGAAAATCCACACCAGAAGGCGGCCTTTTTCCGCAATCCGTTAAATGAGGACGCGAACATTACCAACGCCAAAGTGCTGCAGGGCAAGCAGCTTTCCTTTAACAACCTGGTGGACGGCGACAGCGCGCTGGAGCTTGTAAAGGAGTTTAAGCGGCCCACCGTTGCCGTCATCAAGCATAATAATCCCTGTGGAGTGGCATCCGCCGAAACAATCCTTGAAGCTTTCGAGCTTGCTTACCTGGTTGATCCGATGTCATCTTTTGGCGGTGTTATAGCCATGAATCGGGACTGCAACAAGAGTATTGTTGATTCTATTCTGAAAAAAAAGTGGTTTGTGGAAATCATTATTGCGCCTCATTTTGATGAGGATGCGCTGAAACTGCTAAAGAAAAAAGAAAATCTGCGACTGCTTGAAGTCGGGGAACTGAAACTGGACAAGAACCGCCGCGATATCAAGAAAGTCGCTGGCGGCATTCTTATTCAGACTCATGATACTTATCAGGTACAGGAAAAAGATCTTAAAGTTGTGAGCAAACTTCAGCCCACTCCTGAGCAGATTCAGGGGATGCTTTTCGCGACCAGGATTGTAAAGCACGTAAAGTCCAACGCGATTGTGTTGGCCAAAGGCGAAACAGTTATGGGAATCGGCGCGGGGCAGATGTCGCGCGTGGATGCGGTGCATCTTGCATGCTACAAGGCCGGTCCGGAGCGGTCCAACGGCTGCGTGATGGCTTCGGACGCGTTTTTTCCTTTTGCGGACGGTATTGAACTGGCCGCGCAAAATGGAGTTAAGGCTGTAATTCAGCCGGGCGGTTCAATCCGCGATGAAGAAGTCATAAAGCGCGTCGATGAACTTGGAATGGTAATGGTGTTTACGGGGACGCGTTTTTTCAGGCATTAAAGTATTAGCATGGACATAGGGTACGCGCTACTTCTGGGTGTTTTGCAGGGAGTTACGGAATTTCTGCCGATTTCTTCTTCCGGTCATCTTGTTCTGGGGGAAAGTCTGTTTCATTTGCAGGTGGCGGATTTGCAGAGTTTCGATATTGCTGTGCATTTTGGGACGCTGCTGGCGATTTTCGTTTATTTCCGCAAAAATATCGGGCGGCTTCTGGTTGCCCTCGGCGGGATTCTGGCCCGCAAGCATGTTGAGAAAGAGGATAAATCTTTGATAGGATATTTACTTGTTGGCACAGTGCCGGCAGTACTGGTCGGTCTGTTTTTCGGTGATTTTATAGAGGAAGGTTTTCGCGGCGCAAAGTCGGTTGCTGTGATGCTTCTGGTTGTGGCCGTGTTTTTTGTGGTTGCTGAGTATATTAAAAAACGGCGGAAGGAAGCAAAAATCGGACTGGTGCAGGCGGTAGTTATCGGCTGCGTGCAGGCGATTGCTATCATCCCCGGAATTTCGCGCTCGGGTTCAACTATTGGGGCGGGGCTTTTGCAGGGTGTGGATCGTGAAGAAGCTGCGCGGTTTTCTTTTCTTTTGGGAGCCGTCGCGATTAGCGCGGCGACCGCTTTATCGTTGTATAAAGCCTCAAAAGGGCTGCTGGTATTGCCATCGATGGAAGTCCTGGGTATAGGGATTGTTGGTTCTTTTATTGCGGGATATTTATCTGTTTCTTTTCTGATGAAGTTTCTTAAGTCTCATACGCTTCATATTTTTTCGGCGTATTTGCTTGTGCTGTCTTTTGTTGTTCTTCTTTTTGTATAAGGAAAAGAGATTTTTCCTGGACAAGGGCCAATATTAGTGGTTCAATGCTAAAAAGCTTTGAAGCCAAAATTATGGGAAATATTTCCGAATACGCGATTGCCACACTTGGGAGCCACACTGCTCTCCAGATACTTCGGGGCGCCAAAGATGAAGGTTTTAAAACGATTTGCATCTGTCAAAAGGGCCAGGATAAGCTATATGAAAGCTATAAAGTGGCCGACGAGATTATTCTGGTCGACTCTTTTAAGGATTTTTTCCAGGTTGAGGATCAGTTAATTCAAAAGAATGCCATTTTAATTCCGCACGGCTCTTTTGTAAGCTATCTTGGCTGGGAAAAAATCCAGGATATTAAGGTTATGCATTATGGCACAAAGGGTATTCTGGAATGGGAATCGGACAGAACCAAAGAGCGTGAGTGGCTTACCTCCGCGGGTCTTCGGCTACCGAAAATTTTCAAAACACCCGGTGATATAGACAGAGCGGTCATTATAAAGTTCCACGGCGCCAAAGGTGGCAAGGGCTATTTCATCGCCAATTCGCCGGAAGAATTTTATGAAAGAATCCAGGAATATTCGGGCGACGATGGTTACGTTATTCAGGAATACATAGTCGGAGTTCCGGTTTACACGCATTATTTCTATTCGCCAATCACGCAGGAGCTGGAGATTATGAGCTTTGACAAGAGGTATGAATCGAACGCGGACTCCATCGGCCGAATCGCCGCGAAAGACCAGATCGATGTCGGGATCCGCACCAGCTACACAATTACCGGAAATATTCCTTTGGTGCTGCGTGAATCCATGCTGCCGGATGTTTTTGAGATGGGGGAAAATGTTGTGAAGGAATCACGAAAACTTTCGAATTCCCTGACCGGAGAAAAGCTTACAAAAGGGCTTTATGGGCCTTTCTGCCTTGAGGCGATTGTCGATCCCGACCTGCGATTTTATGTTTTTGAAATTTCGGCGAGAATCGTTGCCGGTACCAATCCATACATTAACGGCTCACCTTACACATGGCTTAAATATAATGAACCCATGAGCACCGGCAGGCGGCTGGCGCGCGATTTGAAAGAGGCGATAGAATCGGATAGACTGCAGGAAGTACTTGGTTAACTTTTCAACAACATGCCGGCAATTTCGCATCAACACATTCTTGAGATTCTGAATAAATACGACAAGAATAATATTACCATTGGTGTTTTAGGTGGTCATAGCGGGCTGGATGTTTGTCACGGCGCAAAGAAGTATGGTTTTAAAACGGTGGCGGTATGCCAAAAAGGGCGTGAAAATACTTATTCAAAATATTTTTATTCGAAACCGGATTACGACGTTGTTCCGGGCCAGCTTGAGCCGTGGCATGCCACAAAAGGGTGCGTGGATGAGGTTATTATGGTGGATAAGTTTGCTGACGTGGCTACGCCGAAGGTGCAGGAGCAGCTTAGGGCCATGAATACCATTTTCATTCATAACAGATATTTTTGGGTTTATTGTGATTTTAAAGCGATTGAAAGTGATTTTCTGGTTCCGATTTTCGGCACGCGCGATATGCTGCGTCTTGAGGAGCGCGACGTTGAGCGCAATCAGTACTGGCTTCTGGAGCAAGCAGGAATCCGTTTTCCAAAAATATATGACACACCCGATTCGATTGACCGGATGGTGATGGTGAAAGTGAATGAGGCGGAAAGGAGCTACGAAAGGGCTTTCTTTGTGGCTTTTGGCAAGGCCGATTATGAAAAGAAGGCGGGTGAATTGCTGGATAAAGGTGTAATCAATAAGGAGGGTCTGGACAAGGCGGTAATTGAAGAGTTTGTTGTAGGGGCTCATGTGAATTTCAATTTCTTTTACTCCCCTCTGGACGACGAACTGGAGCTGATGGGAACGGATATGCGCAGGCAGACAAATCTGGACGGATTTTTGCGGATGACGGCCGATCAGCAGCTGGAGGCTTTAAAACACATGAAACCGAGCATGGTTGAAAACGGACACAGCGCCTGCACAATCAAGGAATCGCTTGTGGAAAAGGCTTTCGAAGTTGGAGAGAAATTCGTAAAACTTACAAGAGAAGAGAACCCGCCCGGAATTATTGGTCCGTTCGCGCTTCAGGGAGCCGTAACGGCAGAAAAAGGCCGCGAGGAGATTGTGATTTTTGACGTCAGCATGCGCATTCCCGGCTCTCCGGGGACGCGCTACACGCCATATTCCGGATATTTGTACGGCGAAAGTTTAAGTTATGGTGAAAGGATTGCCATGGAGGTGAGGAAGGCGCTGAAAGAGGATGGGCTGGAGCAGTTGGTGACTTAGAGTTTTAATAAATGGATAATACAAATCTACTAAAGGGATTAATAAGTAGAAAGATAATACTGCTTATTTTGTTGGGCCCCATAGTTTTAACTGCCCTGCTTCTGTTGGTTTCAGCAATTTTCTTTAACAATGAAGAAGCAATAATTGGGTATTTAGAGAATCTGAACAATAATCCGGATAATACAAAGTTATTCTTCCTGGCATTCAGTTATGCGGTTTATGGTCTCATCTTACTTTTTTTTATTGCGGTGATTTTTTTCATTTTCAAAAACGCGGGAAATAAGCATAAAGCACTAATGGCTCATGGTAAGCGCGATTATTGCAAGATCAGAATAGTTGAAAATATTCATTATAAAGACGATGATGGAAAAATGATCGAATATAAAAATGTATACATTACAACACCTCTTGGGAAAGGCGGAGTATACCGATTCCCAATAACTGAGGATGTAGAAGAAGGCGATGAATTATTTATCGTTTATCACCCGGTTGATCCTAAATATTTCAATATTGCCTATAAAAACGGCAAGACTGTAATCAGAAAGAAAGCTTCTTGAACCGAGATGCGGGCTACTTGGCCCGGGCCAAGTACACCTGTGGAGGCAAGCCGTAATTCGGCTGTCGTTTTGTTGATTGGTGTGCGCGCGCACAGCCGCGAGTGCGCCAACATTTGATGTAGGGCCAACTAGACGTCAAATAATTGGGCTCATTAAACTCTTTGGGTAAAAATCTCAGTAAGAATTGAGAAAGGAAGAAGACAAAACATAAGCCTTTTTGCGAATCTTTCAACATTGCGAATACCACAATGCAAGCGTTTCATTGTCTCAAAACGACTGTGTAAAGC
>JAHJEW010000066.1 GCA_018825335.1 Patescibacteria group bacterium
GACGATTCAATCAATGCAATTAACACCTTTTCAGCGGAAATAGAACGTCGCAGAAAGAGAATAGGCCAAATGGTGGACACATATTTTGGAACACTGGACCAGAATAAACAGTATTTTGCCAAACGCGAGGGCTACGACGCCATTAAACTTTACAAGGAAGGATTCCTGGCTCTTGACGAAAACGGAAAGCAGGAATGGCTTGATGCACTTCAGGAAGAAATCCGCGAGCGCATTGAGCTGCACGAAGAACTTTCCGCCCACGTATCAAAAGACCAGCTGGCGCGGATGAGACGCAGCGAATTAAAGCGAATGGAACTCTATCTTAGAGAATGTGATAACATTTTGCTGGAAAACAAAGATATTTTCAGTCCGCAGGAAATCGACAGTTTCAAATCACAAATTGCCGACTGCACCAGCCACAGAGACCAGATGAGGCTCCTTACAAAAATCACCGGACAGATTGAAAAAAGAAAATGGTACGCACAGGTTTATCGTCGTCTCCCGCCAAAATACAGACAAGTATGGGGCGATATAAGTAAAATGACTTTTGAAGATCGTGAAACGGGCTACGAAAAAGTCATTGTAAAAATTGAGGAAGATTACGAAGAAACCCTGAATAACCACCCTGACCGCAAACATATAGGCTCAAAAGACCGCGAAGAGGCACTTAAATATGTAAGAAGCGAACAAACTTCCGGCGGTGACAAGTTTCGCGCGCTAAAAAATCTGGATTCCCAGATAAAAAAACAAAAAAAAGAGGTCTCCGACCCTTTCGAATCGGCGCTTGAAAAACTTGCCGCTTTTAAAGGTCCGAAAGAAATAAAGAACCTGCGCGACAGGTTCTACGACACTCCAACATATGATGAGCGCAAACAAATCACAGTGGGACTTTTGGAGGAATTAATGGAGGCCACAAATGAATCCGCCGAGGCAAAAGAGCTGACAAGCGAATACCATGCACGCCTTAACGCGGACCTTTCAGGTCGCATCATAGGCAAAGAAACTCACAAGGAGGCTCTGAAAAGATGGGAACAAAAAGACCTGGATGAAAGAAGAGAAACCATGACAATTTACACAACCGACCGGGACAGAAGAGTAAAACTTCTTAAAGAATTCCTGGGTCTACCAACTGAAATCCAAAAACAAAATTTCGACTTCTTTCAGATGACCCACACAGATAGGGCCGCCCTGATTGCGAAACTCCACGGAATAAAGACACCGGAAATCAACAAAGCCGATACCGAAAAAGTCACTGAAACGGAAACTTCGCCGGACGCCAAAATAGAAAAACTGGCGGCACTCGCAGCAACGAAAGCCCGCAATCAGGAATACGAAAAAGCGGCAAACTACTACGAACAAATCCTGGAGATTGATCCGGACTACGAAATAGCCAAAATCAGCCTCGCCCATCTTCAAAAAAGATTAAATGAAGAAGAAAACAAAACAGAGCAGAATGAAGAAAAAGCAGAGAAAAAACTGGCATCGGACAAGCTTGGCATGGTCAAAAGAACAGTTGAAGCCGCCACCAACACCGGCACAGTCAAAAAAAGACGCAAAAGAAACGAAATAAGCCGGCACCTGGTTGAAGAATCAAAACTTTCGGAATCTATTCACGGCTCAAACAAAGTTAAGAATAAAACCAAAGGACTGGATAGAAGAGGCCGAAAACTTGCGGAGGATCTATACGATTATTCCGGAGGATCCTATATGCTCCAGAAAGGTGAAGCCACCAGAATAATATGGTCTCACTACAAGGGATTCCGCAAGAAAAACGACGAAAACGCGGAAGCATTGATAGAGAGACATGTCAGGAAAGAAATAGTCAATGATTCAAGCAAAGACCCTTTTAACGCCATCCAATTTTATAACGACAGCGACGGCGTCAGTAACGCCCAAATGGCTGAAGAGGAACTTGAAAAACGTGATACCGAAACCAGAAAAATCATTAAAAATACAGCCAAGAAAAATCTTGCCGATTCAAAAAACCCGGATCCCGCACTGGAAAAAGCGATTGAAGAGGAAGTTGATGAAAAAGACCTTTCCGTGGAGCTGCGGGCCGCCTAGCATTCATATAACAAAGATTTAATGTCGGATTTTCTGCTAATCATTGGAGGAGTGGTAATTCTGTTGCCATTCTTTTACATCTTCACAAACGCCGCGCCCAACATTTATTCCTTATTGGCTTTACTTTTGATTTTGATTCCAACCGCGGCCGCGCTGATTAACGGAGCACCTTTTGTTCCAACTCCAATCGGCGCCGTTGAAAGAATGCTAAAAATAGCCAAACTGAAAAAAGGACAAAAAGTATACGACATTGGCTGCGGTGACGGCAGAATAGTCTACCTTGCAACCAAAAATCATGAAGTAAGCGCAACCGGATTCGAACTATCCCCTTTTATTTATCTGCTGGCAAGGATAAGAAAAATTCTGTGGAAATCCCGGGCCAAAATTAAATTCGGGAATTTCAAATGGCACAATCTGTCCGATGCCGACGTAATTTTTTGCTATCTGATGCCGGGCTCACTGGCCAAACTTGAAGCCAAACTTTCCCGCGAACTTAAACCCGGCACAAAAGTCATTTCATACGCTTTTCGCATTTCTCCGTGGAAAGAGGTAAGGAAGCACGAGCAGGATAATTCGATCCGCTCGGCTCCGATCTGGGAGTACGAGATAAAATAATTTTCATAACAACAAAATAATAAACCGCCGCGGCCCACCACGGGAAATCGGATATTTTAAGATAAGCCAAAGGAATGGAAGCCGTAATTTGCACACCCCATAAAAACACCGATAAAAGCACCCAAGCCGCGCCCACCCACAAAAAGGTTATGGGAAGAAGTAAAATAGAGCTGGCCAAAGCCAAAAAAGAAAAAAACATAATTAAAGGAATAAATGGCAAAAATATTAAATTTGCCAGTGGTGAAATCACGGAAAAAGTCCCAAAATGGTACAGAGCCACAGGTGTTGTAAAAATTGTGGCGGCCAGCGTAACCGGAAGTCCCTCGGCCAGTAGCGGCGGCATTTTTTGCAAATGCTTTTCCCAAACAGGCATAATCATCATAAGTCCAAGGGTGGAAACGAAAGATAACTGAAAACTCACATCCCAGACCAAAATTCGCGGGCTAACCAGAACCATGAAAAACCCGCTTAAAAGCAAAATTAAAATCCCATCCGCTTTGCGCCCCTGAAAAAGAGTAAAAACGGCAAGAGCCCCCATAATCGACGCCCTGACCACACTGGCGGATAGTCCAGTCAATAAAGCGAAAAAAGCAATCGCCATCCAGGTCGCGGCAAAGCGGAGACGACGACTGCCGGATTTAAGAAAAGCCCCCACAATCGTAATCAAAAGTGTAATATTGTAACCGGAAATCGCCAGAATATGTGTCAGCCCTGAGCGCTGGAAATTATCCAGAATTTCCTGTGGAATACTGGAACGCAAGCCCAAAAGCAGTCCAAGCACAATACCTGATCCCGGTTCCGTAAAAAGAGTTTGTATCCGCCTGCTCACAAACGATTTAATCGCGTAAAGCAAGCGCCAACCGGAAACAAATCCATCTTTTTCAAGCAGCTTCACCCGCGGACCATACATAACAACAAAAATACCATCTTTTGCCAGATAATCGGCGTAAGAAAAACTGTCAAACTCTGCCGGTTTACCAAGGAGACCATAAAGCTCAAGAACATCGCCATAATCGTATTCCGGAAACCGGTCCAGCTTAAGCAAAACCTTGCCCGATACTTCAATATCATCACGAAAAGAAATTGAGCGCGCCTCCAGTATGATGTACTGGGCGTCATTACGAATTTCAGGCTGCGCGGTAACCACCCCCTGCAGCCGAATCGCTCCACCGATATCCCTGTAAAAACCAAGATCACCCGAACCAAACGATGGAAAAGAGACTATAATCCTGAAGAAACCAATAAGCATGGCAATCAGACAAATCATCGCAAAAAAAGGCCCTCGCCTCACCATCAGAACAACAAATGCGGCCATAATAGCCACAAAAGCCATCCACCAGACCAAAACGCTGCCGACCATTACGCCCGCAAAAAAACAGCACAAAAAAAGTTTCATTAGTTTTGATCTTGTCATGCTGCCACCGTACCTTTCAGGCATTAAAAAATAATAAATTCCGCACCAAAAATGCCATAGGGCGGAATATTATTGACAAAACTATATAAACATTATAAATTCTGACCTTATCCAGGCACGCAAACCCACAAATAATGTATCCTGCGGAAACATTAAAATTGCTGGAAAACCTTAAAGCAATAGGCTTATCGGCGAATGAGGCCAATTTGTATCTGGCTCTTTTGACGTTTGGTACCAATCCGGTCAGCACCATTGCAAAAAAGGCTGAACTGAACCGCTCAAGCTGCTACGAGATTTTGCGGAAATTAATGGAAAAAGGGTTTATCAGCGAAATAAACAGAAAAAATATAACCTACTTTACTCCGGTTGAACCTAAAATTATGCTCAAAACACTGAGCAACAAGAAAAACGATCTGGACAATAAAATAGAAAACCTGAAGCAGTCGCTAATTTACCTTGAAAATATACAGTGCGAATATCCGCAAAAACCGTCCGTCATGTTTTATGAGGGAGAAGAAGGTATCCGAAATATCATGGAAGACACACTTACCTCAAACGAACCTATAAGGGCATACGCAAACCTGAAAGAACTGACCTCCATTCTCCCCGACTATTTACCGGAATATTACAAAAGAAGAACCGAGAGAAATATTTTTGTGAGAGCCATTTATACTGCGGATAAAGACAGCTATTTTCATAAACTCCGTGACCACCTGGAAAAACGTGAAAGCCGCCTAATACCGCCTGAATTCGATTTCAGTCTTGATATTATTATTTACGATTACAAAGTCGCGATTACATCACTCAAAGACCGTTTCGGGTTATTAATAACAAGCGCTTCATTTGCGCAAACCCAAAAAAAACTTTTCGACACCATCTGGGACTGGTCCAAAAATTGCGATCAATTAATGGTCAAGTCACTAAGCAAGAAATACGGATCCGCTCAAAAGAACTAGTTTTCAGGAAATTATTGGGAATCAACAATCCCCGACCCATCATCCATCATCATCATCATCATCTCCTCATCAGTGGGGGACGTCATACTTCCACCCATCATCGCTCCGGCCAGCGCCTCCATCGGAAACTCCGCAGCTCCGTCCGGCACCTCTATGGATAATGCCTTACCAAAATCTCCCAAAGTTACGTCCGCGGACATGATGCCTTTTCCTTCACCCGGACTTGTGCCCTTCATAGTGAGGCTTCCCTTAAATTTGTTAATAACTTTACTCTTACTGCCAACCCAAATTTCCGCGGCAATATCCACATTGTTAAGCTGCTCAAGATTCTGGGCAACCTCCTCATCCGAAACAGTCTGTCCCTGATCCTCCGCTGATTTCCGTGAAAAATCAACCAGGCCTTTCTTATCAACAGTCACCTTATAATGATAACTTTCTTCGCCCATAACATCATCGGTACCAACGTATTCGGGCTTGGCAAAAACAATAATCTTGTCCAGATTCTCCTTCATTTTGGTCTTTTCATCCTCGCTTGCGGGAGTGAATGAAATGCCATAACTCTTAAGAAGCCCCGCGGGAAGAGAATATTGCCACCATTTTCCGAATAGATCCGTCATCTCCGCAGGCAACTCATTTCCCTCACCGTCAACCTTGAGATCCGCCACATTGAAGTAGATATCATCACCGTTCATTCTAAGCTCGGCACTTCCCGATCCGCCAACGCTGGCCGAATTGGACGCGCTGCCATCAACCCTCATAACCAGCTTTGTCGCTTTTTCATCCAGAGCATCCAGCTGTCCATTCAGCTTGAAATCAAACTTCACATTGGTGGCGGAAGCATCGGTAACATCCCCTTTCAGGGCAACATCATATGTGTAAGCAGTCATTCCGGACAAATTGCTTATACCCTCTTTAACAACTTCCTCCGCGGGACGATCCGGGCCGGCTGAAGCACAACCGGAAAAAAGCAGAACACCAATCATTGGAACAAGAATGACTCTGATAAAACCTGTCTTTTGCATAAAAATAATGATTAATATAAATAAAACTGAGTCCATTCTAAATAGAACACGTTAAAAGTCAAATTTGTTTGTTAAGTAAGCCAATAATTTGACCCCGGCCGATAAAAAGTTTATAATCACAAACATGAAATTCAAGAAAATATTCTGCGTTTCTTTCGCATTATTACTGACTTTAACGATCCAAACGGCTCTGGCAACGGAATATTCCGATGTCTCATCGCTTTCCTCCAATTTCACGGCAATCAACTATCTCTCGGATCTTGGAATTATTCAGGGATACCCAGATCAGACATTTCATCCACAGCAACCGGTAAACAGGGTGGAATTTCTTAAACTTGCGCTGGAAAGTTCCGATATAAAAACCGACGTTGAAACGCCCACGCCGTTTCCGGACATAGATGAAAAAGCATGGTACGCAAAATATGTACGCAAAGCGAAAGCCGAAGGATGGATCCGCGGTTATGAAGACGGATCATTTAAGCCCGAAAATCCAATAAACAAAGCCGAAGCCCTGAAAATAATCGGTCAGATCCAGCAATGGAAAACCGAAACCGACATTAGCGAAAAACCTTTTGGCGACACGGCAATTGACGCATGGTACACGAAGTACATAGCTTACGCCAAAGATAAAAACTTTCTGGAGGAAAGAACTTCCAGCTTCTTTCCGGAAAGCATTCTTTCCAGGGAAAAAACGGGGGAACTATTATTTAGAAGTTACATCACACGCAAAAGCGGGGCGGAGAAGTTTTCGCTTTCACTTGCCGCAAAATACCCGGCATCAAGTTTCATGCAAACAACGGTCAATGGTACGGAATCCGCGACTTCCGCCACTCTGGATTTCACGCCCGTCAGCTATAAAACATATCCGCCTGACTTTTACGAAGATGTCACCCTGACCGAAAGCTTTCCAAACACATTCTACGAAAACGAAGTCTATTACATTGAGGGAAACGCCCCTTCAACAGAGGAATCTTCACTTTTTGTCTTTCTATCACCACCGAACGGCGAAAACATCAACTATGTAACCGAAATAGAAAACAATAACTTCAAAGTACCTCTGATCTTCCGCGAAAGCGGAAATTTTCAAATGGGGCTGATTCTCGGCAATCAAGGAGAAAGTAAAATAGCCAATATTTCAGTCCTGCCCGATTTACCGGAAATGCCATCCAATGAAACTGAAAACAAGCCGTCTTCCATAAAAGTCGAATATAAAGATCAAAAAACAAATTTTTCCTGGGACAATAAGGGACTGGATTTTATTAAGATGACAATCACTCAGAATAAAGCGGAAAAAACTTTCTTTTTCAGACAGGGAACCCAGGATTTCGATGTTAACTACACGGATTTTACAGATTTTAATGAATTAAAGACCTATGTCACAATGGAAGGCGCCGAACTCAAAAGCGAAAGCCCATTGCAGTTTGAAACAAACTGGTCCATGCCGGCCCAAAAAAGTTTCATCGCTGTAACTCATGTTTATAGCGAGATTCTGGATTCGTATATTTCGATAAACAGCTTACCGGAAGTACTTTCCACATTGAGCAAAATAACCTTCACAGGCACGGCGAAAAAAAACATTTTCAGCGAAGCGGCCGTAATAAAACCGGACGGTCTCGTGGATCTTTTCGACCTTACAAGTTCCAGCCCTTTCGAAGACTATTTCGGATCAAAGATTATTCCCGGCGGCAACGACTTTACCTTTAAATACACGCCAAAAACAAACGGGACATACGTTCTGGAAATAAACGGAACCGACGGCTCCGCCATTCTTAACACCCCTGTTTATATAAATAACGGTCTTCCTCTTATACCCGACTTTTTCGATCTAAATATATATACACAGCCAGAATCGGATTTTAACCTTCAAACCGCGCGTACCAAAATGTTAAACCTGATTAATGAAGAAAGAAAAGCTGTGGGATTACCGGCGGTATCCATAGACGACAAACTGAATACTCTTGCACAAAATCATTCACAGGATATGATGGATCGTGATTTCTTCGCCCACGTGAATCCCGACGGAAAAACCCCGGAAGCCAGAAGACTCGAAGCCAATATTCCCATGCCCGTTGGCGAGAATCTGGCAATTTCTCCTACGGTTTTATATGCTCATAAAGGGCTTATGCAAAGCGGAATTCATCGCAACAATATTCTGGATCCAAAGTGGACCAAAGTGGGTATAGGAATAGCAATAAACTCATCGGGATCACTCCTTGTAACCCAGGAATTTTCAAGCGACAAGTACACCGAAAACGATCTTTTAACCATTGAAGACAACATTCTGGCCGCAATCAACAACAAGCGAAGCTCACTGGGGCTGAACTTTTTCCAGATCGAATCAAACCTCGACCTGGTGGCAAATCAGTGGAGTTACAAAATGGTTACGCAAGATTTCTTCGACTTCACTTCCCCGAACGGAGATTCACTCTCGGACCTTGTAAATCAATACGAATCCGGAAAACCCGTACAGGCTTTAATCCTCTCTTCCGGCGATGAGACGAAATTGATGGAAGAAGCAATAAAAAGCGATGAAATAAGCTCAAACACATGGCAAAAAATAGGCATAGGAGTTAAAAACGACCAAAGCGGCACCCTGAAAGCCACAATCCTTTTCACAACCTATTAAACCCAATTCAAGGTTGTTAAAAAAGCAAAAATAACTACAATAGAGGGGACCTCTTTTTCACCAAACCTTTTTAGCGCATATGGACTTTAAAACAAAAAAAATCCGTAAAGAACCAAAGCCGCCGAAACCCAAAAAGCAAAGACCGGCAATCAGCTTCAAAAACGCGTACGGCAACAAATACAGACTGCACCTTGCCACCGCGGGCGGCAGCGCAATACTGATCATCATCCTCCTTTTGGGCCTGTTTACGATCGTTAAAAGTCTGGATTTTTCCAGGATCGTTTTTTCCTTTGGGAAAAGCCTTCAGACCGATGGAGCGGGTAATACGAACATCCTGCTTGTCGGAACCGGCGGAGAAGATCACGACGGCGCAAACCTGACCGATACCATAATAGTTGCCAAAATAGACTACAATGAAGAAATCGTGCCCATGCTGTCCATTCCGCGCGATTTTTACATTATGAAAAAGCAGCAGCGTATAAACAGTATTTACGACTGGGGAAATAGTGTAAACGGCGACAATGAAGGCATTTTGGAGCTTAAAGAAACCGTTGAAGAAATAACCGGACTGAATATTCAGTACTACGTCAAAGTGGATTTTGAAGGATTCACGAAAATAATAGACAGTCTGGGCGGTGTGGACGTAAATGTCAGCGAAAAAATTTATGATCCCTATTACCCGAAAGGAGAAAGCATCTACTACGAAACATTCGAACTGGATGCCGGACCGCAGACGCTGGACGGAGCAACAGCGCTTAAATATGCCAGAAGCCGCAAAACCACCAGCGATTTCGACCGCGCCCGCAGACAACAGGAACTGCTTTTTGCGATAAAAGAAAAAGCGCTCAATCTGGGCATTTTAACCAACCCGGGTAAAATAGGTAATATTTATGATTCGATAGATAAAAGCATCGAAACCGATTTATCCCTGGCGGAGATCATAGAACTTGGAAAAATCGGCAAAGATTTCCAGAAAGAAAACCTCTTCCCTCTGGTCATCAACGACGATCCAACTTCCTGCGGAGGACTTGTATACACCCCCGCCAGAGAATACTTTTCCGGAGCTTCCGTACTTCTTCCCGTTGGCAAAGATTACGATTATGTACACCTTTTTGTCGATCTGGTATTCAAAAACATCGGCAGTATAGCGAAGTCAGACGACTATATTCAAATTCTCAACGGCACCAAAACATCCGGCCTGGCGTACGAAACTCTTAATATATTAAGCCGCTTTTGTTTGAACATCAGTTATTACGGCAATGCGCCGGACCGCACCCTTGAAAAATCCACCATCTACTATAAACCCGATGAAGAAGGCAATCCCCCGCCAATAATCAATCTGGTAAATTCGTTGATGCCGGGTATAGAAAACCGGGCGGGCATCCCCGAAAATTACCTGGAAACGGAAGCCCGCCAAAAATCAACAATTGTCGTGGAACTTGGAAGCGATTATTTGAATAAACGGCATGAAGAGCCATTCAATAAGCTAAATTTCCTGGCCCCTGCAACCGATGAAACAACCGATGCGGAGAAACAAATCGTGGAACCGGAAACAAACTAACAACGTATGATCTCTACTTTAATCAGCATTTTCACGGCGGGCACACTTATGACCCAGGACCTGCCTTCGATAAATCCGCACATAATTTCCTGGAACGAAAACATGCTGATTGAAAGCGTATCCGGACCGAAAAAAAATGAGAAAAACATTGCACCAGTCATTGAAGCCAAAGCGGCAATTGTGGTCGACATGAAAAACGGGCTGATCCTTTACGAAAAAAACATTCACCAACCGCTTTACATAGCAAGTCTCACCAAGCTCATGACAGCCCTGATCGTACTGGAAGAAAACGATCCCTCGGAAGTTGTAACCGTATCGGAAAACGCATCAAAAACCCCAGGGAAAAAAATATGGCTTGCCCCGGATGAAAAAATAACAGTTGAAAACCTGCTGTACGCTTCACTTATTGAAAGTGCCAATGACGCGGCCACCGCCCTGGCCGAATACAATGCCGGCTCTGCAGAAAGTTTTGTAATTAAAATGAACCGGAAAGCCGAAGAACTTGGCCTGCGCTCAACAACCTTCGTCAACCCGACCGGACTGGACGAGGGGGAAGACAACGGCACTTTCCAAAGCACAATCGAGGACGGTAACATCTCTTCGGTTTACGACCTGACCCTGCTTGGCAAATATGTTTACGGTAAAAGCTTTATCCGCAGAACCGTAACTAAAAAAGAACTGGAGATCGCCTCCACAAACGAAAGACTTATCCACAAATTAAAGAATACAAACGCTCTGCTTGATAGCTATCTGACAATACTGGGACTGAAAACCGGAACAACGGACAACGCCGGAGAATGTCTTATTGCGATAATTGAAAACGAAAAAGGGAACGACATATTGACCGTGGTACTTGGCAGTCCGGCGCGTTATAATGAAACAAAAATTCTGGCCGACTGGACACTGCGCACATATAAATGGTAACCACGCGTTATGGATCTGATTAGTAACATAAGGCATTTATCGCTGATTTTCAGCTCAGAAATATTCGCCTTCCTGCTTGCCATACTTCTTGCGCCCGGCTTTATTAAATTGCTGCACAAATACAAATGCAGCAAACAGATCAGAGAAATGGCCTCCACCGGAGAAATCGCCAGCATTTTCCAGTCGCTTCACGCCAAAAAAAAGGGCATACCGACAATGGGGGGAATTCTTATCTGGGGCACGGTACTGATCATAACTCTGGCCTCCTTTATCCCCTCTTATCTCGGCATCACCAACAGCTCGCTCATCAGCAGGGAGGAAACCTGGCTGCCTCTGTTTACGCTGATCACAACCGCACTGCTGGGCGCCGTGGATGACTGGTTCAACATAAAAGGACTCGGCAAGAGCAAAGGATTAAACATAAAACCAAAATTTCTCTGGCTGACCGTGTTCGCGCTTGCCGGAGCACTGTGGTTCCATTTCCGGCTTGGATATGATCAGATCCACGTACCCGGCATCGGCGATATTCTGATCGATTTATGGTATATTCCGCTTTTCATTCTGGTAATTACCGCAACCGCCAACGCCGTCAACATTACGGACGGACTGGATGGACTGGCGGGAGGACTTTTAATAATCGCATTCGGATCTTTCTCCATTATCGCATTCGCGCAGGGACTCTTTATTCTGGCCGCTTTTTGCGCAGTTATCGTGGGAGCTCTGCTCGGATTTATCTGGTTTAATATTTTTCCCGCGCACTTCATTATGGGTGACACCGGGGCAATATCGCTGGGGGCAACTCTGGGGGTAATAGCCATGATGACCGATTCCGTGGCCGTGCTGCCGCTGATCGGCTTCATTTTTGTTATTGAAACACTTTCCGTAATAATCCAGCTGACTTCCAAAAAATTCTTCGGCAAAAAGGTTTTTCTTATTGCGCCACTTCATCATCACTTCGAAAAGAAAGGATGGTCTGAACCAAACATTGTTATGCGTTTCTGGATCATAGGCGGATTTCTGGCCAGTCTTGGCCTGATTCTGGGCCTACTCGCCTCCACCGGAATGTAAATCCGGCGTGGCCTCCTGCGGCACCAGCATAATCACACCCTGTTCCACCGGCAGCCCTTCGGCATCCGGACTAATAAACAGGATCTGATAATCGTCATTCAACAATTTACTGACAGCCGGTTCAATCAGATCATTTTCACTGCTATCCTCATCCACGTAAGAATCATACAAATCTTTAAGCTGCAACAGCACATCGGAAGAAACTTCATCCGGATTTTGCTCCAGCGCGATAATAAACTTGCGCAGCGTATCTTCACGAACCTGGCGAACCTGATCGCGGAACGCAAACTGATCGCGATATATTATCGACTGCTCAATTGACGTTAATATCTTTATATTGTCAGCCTGCCTTTGAATCAGCGAAGCAAACCTGTCGCTAAGCTCAACTTCATTGTCCGCGCTCAAAGTAAGTAAAAACTTATTCGCCTTGTTCTGATAACGCTTCAGGAGCGTTGCCGCAAGATTAAACTGGTTGTCGGCCAAAAGTTCCTGCATCTCCAACAAAGCATCTTCCGCCTGGGCCAATTGAATCTCCACTTTGGCAACATCGGTCTCCGCAAGCATCACTTCTGCTTCCTGCAGCGTCTCTTTGGCTCTATAAAGCCTGTCACCGGGCCTGAACGAAGCAAAATCTTTCAACTGGTTATTGATCTTTTCATTGAGCATATCACGCAATATACCTGCGGAAAGCGGATCACTTTTCGAAAGTTCCGGCAAGGACGTACCAACAATCATCGCAACCTTGTTGCGGAAATCGGACAAACCGTCCACTCCTTCCTGACGCACTCCGCGCACCAGCTGGGCCTCCGCGGTCACAAGAACCTTATAAGCATCTTCGATCTTCTGCCTGACAACAGCGGCATCTCCACCATCCGGGATATCAAACGCCGACGCAATAATCACCGACTGGGGAACTGCATCTGTGGCAGCCTCCTCTTTATCCACTGTCAAATCGGCCTTATACTGCTCATCACTGGAAAGATTGGCCGCGACCCACACCTTTTCATCTTCATCCTCGGAAACTTTTGAAATTTTTTCGATCGATACATCTCTACCGGTAACCTCCGCTTTATAGCCCGCAATCACTGTTTTACCCGCATCCGCACTTTCATTTACCGGGATCACATTAACCACGTTGTCATAAACGGAAACACTGGTTTTAACATCATTTGACTCAAGACTGAAAGCCGCCTTTTTCTTTACATCCGTCCGCAAAGCATTTGTATCAACCCATAAACGCGCAGCATCCCTCAAATTAACAACTCGCGTCCAGACCTTTCCCTGGTCAACATACATTCCAACGGATGTAACGACCGGATTTAACGGCTCAAAATAAAGCCTGCTCACCTGCACGATTGTATCCGGACCAAGCCGCGAAATACTGTCTTCAAAAAAATGGATTGTAGCCGAAGAGTTCCGGTCCGTTAAAACCTTGTCACCTTCCTGAAGCTCCATCATAGGCCGCGCTTTAATCATGGAAGCCTTGCGCAGCACCATCACATCGCCCGATATGGCGTCAAGATACGTGGTTTTGGCCTGCGCCGTGGGCGCGCGCAAGGGAGCCACAACAACAATCCCAAGCGCAAAAACAAAAAGCAGCATGCCCGCGGTCATTGTCCTTAGCATGCCAAAACTTTTCCCATAAACAGCATGCTCCTTCAACTCACCGGAAGCTTCAATATAATTTAAAATCCGCTCTTTCAAAATTACGGATGCCCATTGCGGTATTGAAACGGCCCTGGCCCGCTCGCGAATCGCATCGGCAAGCCGCCTAAGCCCTGCGGGAAGCCGCTCCGTACTCTCATTTGCAGTTTCTTTCAGCAGCCTGTTTTCCATTTCAGCCTTTACGGATACGGATAACACAGGCTTCGAAAGCCCATAAAGCTCCTTTTCCAGCGGATCCGTTTCCTTATTGTTGCGAATAGATAACATAATTGCGAACTTTACAACGGATAAGCCAATTATTTGTTACGCATGTTCATATCTTCCAAAATCCGGCGAAGCGCCCGCAGCGCCCGCAACTTCAAAATACGCAGACTGCCCTCGGTTCTGCGCATAATTTTGGCAATTTCACGATTTTCAAGTTCATTGATGTATTTAAGCACGATAACCTGCTGATGCTTCCTGTTAAGTTTAGAAATCGCCTTCATTAAGACCTCGCTGGAAAGCGAGCCTTCCGCAATACGAACAGGATCCGCATCTCTTTTTTCATCGGCAATATCAAAATTTAGCTCCACCGCTTCTTTATTCAGACGATAATGATCCACCACCGCGTTATGGGCGATCCGGTAAATCCATGACGAAAAATACCTGCGCCCCACCCTATACGACTTAATATTCTCCCAGACCTTAAGAAAAACATTCTCCGTTATATCAAGGGCATCTTCGCGGCCGGTGCGGTAATAAGTATAGCGATAAATCTGGTCAACAAAAGCGTTATAAAGCTTTTCAAAGGCCTCGGTTTTTCCTCGCTGTGCATCCGCTACAAACGCATCCAGCTGCTCCGGACTGTATTTTATTTCCGACATAGATTAAGGTACTACTTTTTAACATAAGACAGCGCCAATTGCACCTCTTTTAACGATCCAAGAAAAATCGGCGTTTTTTGATGATATTCACGAACCGGGATGTCCAGAATATCACCGGAGGGGCTGACAGCAAGCCCTCCCGCCCGCTCAATTAAAAGCGCTATAGGCGCACACTCGTATAAAAGCCGCAACTTACCTTCGGGCTTTTCTTTCGACCCGGGATACATGTAGATTCCGCCGCCTTTACGAATAATCTGATTCACGTCCGGCACCATCCCCCCGGAATATCGCAGCGCATAGCCATTTTTCGCCATCTCCGCAATCAGATCCATATACCACGATTCACCTGAAACGATTTTTATATTTCCCGGCGCGAAAATTTTACCATCTTCCTTAAGCTTAAGATTGGCATGCCTTAAAACAAACTCTTTTTTTAGGCGATTATAGCCAAACTCAAAGACACCCTCATCACCAAGAGTAATAAGAAAAGTCAATTCAGGCCCGTAAACCGCAATCATCGCCGCAACCTGGTCGCGACCGGTTTTCCCGATAACTTCATTTCCCCTATATATGCCAATAATGCTTCCGACCGCCATATTCAGCTCCGCGATTGAAGAACCGTCCAGAGGATCAAATGCCACCACGAAACCTTCACCATCAGCTCTTTTGCGAATCGGCTCGGCCAGTTCTTCGGAAGCGATCATCGCCACGTAAGAATTTCCGGTGAGGTTCTCTATAAATTTTTCGTTGCAGACAATATCCAGCTCAATCTGCCGGTCGCCGGAAACATTACTTTCTCCAGTATAGCCCTCCCGTTTTTTCTCTGCCGGAAGAGCAAACTCCGCCAAGCAGTCAACAATGGCGGATACAACATAATGCAAAACCGATGCCAGATCGCCCGGAACCTTGTTTTGTCTCAAAAAATCGTCAAAAGTCTGCATAATCAATAGGTTTAATTATTGTGGTAACAATACTAATGTCCAAAACCCAAAGTTGCAGCACAAGAAAGCAATAAGGCATTGCCGGAAAGGGCAAAATAGTATATAATATAAAGAATTTTTATAAACTGCGCGAAGCGGTAAAAATGGGAAAAACAAAAACAAATATCCGTAAGTTCCAAAAATATTTAGTTTCCGGTTTAGCGGGGATACTTGCAGCGGGAATAATAGGCGCGACTCTTATTGGCTCCGGGCTTGGATCGGGGCTTATTGGCGCGGCGCTGCCGGCCATTTTCAGCAAAGTTGAAGCTGCCTCACCCGCAGCCTGGCTGGCGACAGATTCAACCGGCTGCCCAGCCCAGGGAACCGGCAGCGCCCTGATTTCAGTCGGCAGCAACGTTTATAAGGTCGCAGCCGGCGGTACAAACGGTTTTTACGTCTTTAATCCCTCAACGGAAACCTGCACGGCTCTTGCCAATTTCCCTCAATCGCCAAACGACGATGTTGCGCTTGAAACCATAGATGACAACACCATTTTCGCGCATTATAACGGGCAAATCTATAAATATCTGATCAATATTGATTACTGGGTGACTTTCGACCAGGCTTATCTGGACGACCTAAACAGCACCCAGGTAAGCAACAGCGGAGCCACGCAGGGAGACGGCAATGCGATTGCCTCATACGGCGGGGAGCAGTATGTGCTCGCGGGAAACAGCACAACTTTTCAAAAATACAATGCGGGGACAAATACATGGACGACACTTGCGACCACGGCGTCCGCCGTTGGACAAGGCGCCGCGCTTGCGGTGCACGGCACAAACATTTACGCCCTTAGAGGCGCCGCCAGCACCGACTTCTGGCAATTCGACGGAACATCATGGAACGTAAAAGCCTCCGCGCCTCTGGCCGTTAACTACGGCGGCGCCCTTGCAACCGTCGGCACAAAGGTTTACGCGTTGCGCGGCGGCAACTATAACGACTTCTGGAGTTACGACACAGCGGGAAACACTTGGGACACCAGCATCGCCCGCGCCCCCGGCTATGTAAACGCCGGCGGCGCTCTCGTGGCGGTAGGAACAAACATTTACGCTTTCCAGGGAGGAAGCAAAAATTTCTGGAAATACTCCACCGCGGGCGACTCCTGGGACACGACTCTGGCACAAACCCCGAAAATCGTTTACGGAGGCGCATCACTGACCACCGACGGAACCGACATCTACGCCCTGCGCGGCGGCAACGCACCCGAAACCTGGAAATACACCGTGGCAACCGACACATGGTCGGAGTTACAGGACGTACCAACCAACATCGGTAACGCATCCATAACGGACGCACAGGGAGGCCTTACATACGACAGCAATGTACTTTATGCCGTAAGCGGCAAAGGAGTCACCGGAACAGCCACAACCGGACGCGGCACACTATGGCGGTTTCCGCTCACGGGAGCCAACGCCAATACCTGGCCATACAGAGCATTCGCCCCCGCCAGCATGAGCGGATCGGGCGCGGGACAATCAATGGCTTATCCCGCCACCGGAAACATGCTTTACTACCTGGCCGGAAACGGAACCCAGGACTTTTTCAAATTCAGCATTTTAAACAACACATGGATCCCATGGACAAGGCCGCTTCTGGACTCTGCGAATCTGATCTCACAAACAACACCGGCAGCGGTAACGGAAGGCACAGGCAACGCAATAGTTGTAGTGGGCGACCTTTTTTACGTAGCCCCGGGAAACGGCTCCGTGAACTTTCTGCAATTCAATCCGGCCACCAACAAATGGAAACAACTGGCCGATATGCCCACGCTCGGAGCAAACAACGGATTCAGGCTTATCTCGGTGGACAGCGATACAATTTATGCCATTAACGGAGCCTACCTCTGGAAATACGATATTTCCGGCGATTACTGGCAGGCGGGATTCCCGCTTGGCGCAGACACAAACGGAAACGCATACTCTCAAAGCGGGGCCAACCAGGGAAACGGCAATACTATGGCGGATGTATACGGAAAACTCTACATTGCGGCGGGAAACAACTCCACAACTCTGCAGGAATTTGACCCAAGCTCCAATACGTGGACAACTGCCGCACCGGCACCGGCCACATTAAACAGCGGCGCGGCCATGGCGGCGGTAGACACGGACATTTACGTACTGCGGGGATACGACAGCCTTGATTTCTACAAATTCGACACACAGACAAACACATGGGAAACACTGACATCCTTAACAGCAGGCGCATCCAACGTGGATGAAGGAGGATCACTGGTTTACCCCGGATCCGGCTACTATATATACGCGCTCAAAGGTAACGGCAGCCAGGAATTCTGGCGCTATAGCATTAGCGGAGATTCCTGGGCCACGCGGGCAGATACCCCAGCCGCGGTCAGCGGAGGAGGGGCCCTTACCTGGCTTGACACGGGCGTACTCGACGACCCATCGGACGACACGCTGTTCGCCTTTCGTGGAGCTAACACAACCGACTTCTGGAGCTACAGCATCTCATCCAACACCTGGGACACAACTTCCGCCCAGGCACCCGAAACAATAACTCAGGGAGGGTCTCTGGCAACCTATGACAATGGAACACCGGCGGACGCTTCCGACGACCTTATCTACGCGACCCGCGGCTACGGCACACGCACTTTCTGGCAGTACAGTCCGGCTGGCGACCTCTGGACACACAAAGCCTGGACACCATCAATCGTGGGAAGCACCCCTATCACAATATCGGCGGGAAAACTTATATATTCAGTGGCGCTCGGCGACCTCTTTCTTGTGACCGGTCGGGGTGACAACGGCCTGCCATACAACGCCGTCGATAGCGGTCTTATTTTCCGATACGATCCAACCACGAACACCTGGCCAACCACTGAATTTACAAAAGAAGCGGCGTTTATTAACACTCCATCCACCACAAGTTATGGAGCAGCCATGGCCTACCCGGGCAGCGACAATTTATTTTACACGATAGCCGGATACGGTGAAGATTACTTCTGGTCATACAACACCGTAATGGAAGAATGGAACGCCTTCACGAAATCGATTTTGGAAAGCGGACAGCCCATAAGCCAGTATGGAGTCGATCATACGAAAGGAACGGACCTCATAGAAATTGATGACGTTTTCTACGTCGCAGCTGGAAGCGGTACCGCATGGGAAAAATTTAATCCTGCTTTAAACACATGGACGAATCTGGCCGCCTTCCCCGTATCCGGCGCCAGCAACATCAGCCTGCTTCAACTGCCGGGCGACTCGGACACCATTTACGCTCTTTTCGAAGGCGCATCCATAATAAATTTTTGGAAATACACTATCTCCACAAATCAATGGGAAGCCATGCCGGATGACATCCCCAATCCGTACATAACGGAACTGATATATCCCGGCGCGGGAGACTGGATTTATACATTCGCGGGAGCAAGTCCCGTCTGGAACCCCACCGACCTCTGGCGCTACAGTATAAGTAAAGAACTTTGGGTAAACTTTAGCCGCGGAAGATTCGACGGCTATGTTAACGGCAATCCCAACACCAATCCCACTCCCATCAGCCAGAACGATGCCCAGTCTTACGTTCAGGGAACCGGTAATGCCGTTACACAGGCAAATAATAAACTTTACATTCTGGCCGGAAACTCGCAGATATTCGAAAAGTTCGATCCGGCTTTGAACACCTGGACGGAGCTGACCGACATTCCCGTAAGCGCAACCTGGGGTGCATCTCTGGCCTGGGACGGAAACGATAAAATTTATGCATTCAGCGGAAACAGCACCAACTTTTATTACTACAGCATAAGCGGAGACAGCTGGACCGCGCTTACCGGCCCGCCGACCTCGGTAGCCAGCGGCGCTTCGCTGGCATTTCCAACAAATTACGGCAATTACCTGTATGCCCTTAGAGGCGGAGACAGTAACGCTTTTTATGCTTACGACATCACAGGTGACAGCTGGACAACTCTTTCAACTACACCGGGAAACCAGTACGGCGGCGCCTCGCTGGTATTCATAGACACCACACAGGCATACGCGCTGGCCGGCAACGCTTCCACAAATTTCTGGACATTTTCAGTGGGCGGCAGCCCACCCGCGGGAACCTGGACCGACCTAACCTCCGCCAATCCCCCGCCAGCCAACATAAAAGCCGGCTCAAAACTGGTTACGGATGGAGCAAATCTATACACCACACGCGGCGCCGCCACCACCACTTTTTATAAATACAATCCCCTAGCCGATCCCGGCATAAGATGGAGCACTATGGCGCCCGTACCGGACAAAATCGGAGAGGATAGTTACGGAGACCACCTTGGAGGATCGGCTTACATTCCGGGCCTATCCGAAATCTGGACAACTCCTGGCAACGGACGAACCGGCCGTGAACCAATAGGAATCGGATCAAACTTTAAAGGTTTATGGTTCCGGTACAAAATCGCCGCAGATGAATGGCCTTATTACGCCGCGCCTGCAAACTCGGGCATGGATACCTACCGCCCGGTGGGCGGAGCATCGTTTGGCACGGATAATTATATTTATGTTCTGGAAGGAATCGGAACCAAAACATTTAAGAAATACACCATAGAAGATAAAAGCGGAACACCCGACCGGACTGAAGCCGATCCCGGCCCGGGAGAATGGACTACCATGCCTTCGCTCCCTGTAATCAGCAACGGCCCGCTTTTGGCCGCGGACGACACATATCTTTACGGTTTCATCGGCTATGACCAACCGAACCTGCTGAAATTCGATCTGGCAACGGACACACCCGCCAGATTAATCAGCGGACTTTATGCCACAATAATAACAAGCGCCACCACCGACCCTGCAATATGGGCTCAGGTTAAACGCGGATACTTCAGGATAACTCTGGACGGAGTATCATACGACATCATGGATATAGACTTCACCGGAGTTGCTTCCATGGCGGATGTGGCAGCCATAATTCAGACAGAAATAAGATCCAACACAGGCACCGGCGAAAATGTTTACTGGTGCACCGATTTCAGTAACGGATATTTCGTGTTTGAATCGGCCACTCCCGCAGGATCAGGCGGATCAGTTTCAACAATGACCTACCCGATCGCGGAAGAAAGACCGCTATTAACAGGTGGAACAGGAGCACTGTCTCTGCCCGCAACCTGGGCGGCAATAACCAACGGCTCATTCCGGATCACCTCCAACGGTGCACAATATGACATAACCGGAATCGACTTTACCGGTGTTACCACAATGTCGGATGTTGCCTCGGCAATCCAGACCGCCTACAGAGCGGCAACTCCGGGCAACGACGACGAAACGGTTACATGGAGCACCAACCATTTTGAATTAAAACCGGCCACAACAACCAACCAATACGACGAAAACATCAGCGTACTTTCCTCCGCCGGAGCCGGCACCGACATCAGCGTTCCAGCTTATATGGACGCTGACGCCACAAACGGCACGACAACCTATGGCACAATCGAACTCAGCGGAACAACCGGAGGCCCCAAATGGACTTATGGCTCCGGTGGAACATCAATGGCGGAAACAACCGTTGGAGACTGGACATACTGCGGACACCCCCAGGCGGCACCGGATGCCCCATACAATTTAGGCTCCGGCGCATCGGGCGACAGCGCAGGCGGACTCTATTATTCTCCTTCCCGCGACGAAATCTGGCTTTCCGACGGAGCCGGACAACACGGCAACACAGAGGGGGAAAGACCATTACTATTAAGATTTCAGGTAGACTCGGACGGCGTAACCCCCGGTGACCAGAACGCTTGGCCCGTTTACGAAAATCCCGCTTCGCTGCCAAACGTACTGGGCGGAGGAGGATCCATGACAGCACACGGAACCGATACGCTTTACGCACTTCGGGGAACGGACGATAACGGCGGAACCCCATCAACCGATTTTTGGGAGTACGATATAACAACCAATACATGGACGGACCGCTCCGCAACAGAGCCTGTGCCGAACGCGGTGGGCCCTGGAGGAACAATAAGAAGCGATGGCACTAACACATTATATGCAACCCGCGGAAACAACACCTCCGATTTCTGGTCATACAATACAGGAACAAACACATGGACGGATTTGACCGCAACCGATCCAGCCCCGGCCACGGTCGGATGGTCCGGCCCTTTAAATGCCGGCGCCGACAGCATTTTCTGGAACAACTCGCTTTGGCTCGTAACCGGACTTGGAACAAGCGGCGTTACAGAAACCAACCGGGCTCTAATGTATCGCTACGACGCGACTTCAGGCGACTGGGCAACGGAAACGGACCCGGCGGACACGACCTCGGCGGTGAACGGCTTTTTGGGCGGATCGGATCTGATAAGCAACACCACAGGATCACTTTTATACGCCCTGCAGGGAAGCACAAGCACGACAAACGACAATTTCTGGGAATATAACACAAGCACAGATGAATGGACCGCCAAAGCGGATATGCCTTCACAGACACCTGCAGGCGCCACCGCGGACATACAGTCCGGCGGATCACTGGCGTACAACGGCACACAATCACAACATAAGATCTACGGCTTCCGCGGAAAAGGAACCACCGATTTCCAGACTTACGACGTAAGCGGAGACAGCTGGTCATACAATGCCGCCTACGCTTTCCCCGTAAACGTTGGAACAGCGGCAACGGCCAGCGACAGCGGAGATCTGGCCTTCATACCATTATTAAAAAATCTTTTCGCAATCCCCGGCCTGACCAGCTCCCTTATTTATACAATCGCGTTGAATGATCGGGTTACGATTGAAAGTATAAACGGCGGCAGCGACCCGAATAACTTTACTGCATTTCCCGTAACGGTGCAGTCAACAGACATTGACGGTGATCCGTTTAACGTAACAACCGACACGGACGTACAGCTTACGGTGGCAACGGGAACAGGCGCACTTGGAGGCACAACCACCGGAACAATACTGTCCGGAACAAGCTCCATTATTTTGCCCGCGGTTACATACAACGTAAAAGAAAACGGCGTGGTTTTGCGCGTAAGGGATACAAGTCCCGGAACCATGGCATCAACACTAAGCTCATCCTTCAACGTCACCGGACCCCCTCCGACCATTACGGACATAACGCCGGATACCGGAACAACAATAGGAGGAACGACAATTACCATAACCGGTACCGATTTCGATGATACTCCGACTGTAACATTCGGAGGCATTGCTGCCACCAGTGTAACTTTTGTAAGCAGCACGGAATTAACCGTCGTCACGCCCACCACCGTTCCCGTCGGAACACCCGGCTCAGTTGACGTTGTAGTTACAAACCTTGATACACAGTTCGACACGGCCACGAACGGATTCACATATTCGGGGCCCGTTATAACAGATGTTAATCCGGACAACGGGCCGGATACGGGAGGAACGGCGGTAACAATAACCGGCCAATACTTCGCGGAAGGAACCAAAAGAAGACCTGTAACAATAACCAATGGCGGATCCGAACTTACAGATTTCCAGGTCAGCTTCACTCTTGATAAAGCAACACTGGAAGCGGAAGGGATGCAAAGCGACTGCAGCGATTTAAGGGTAAAAGACACGGACGGATCAACCGACATCCCGTACTACCTTGAAAACGGATGTTCAAGCACAATAACCGTCTGGACAAAAGTACCGGCAATAGCCGCAACCCCGACCGACACTACAATATACGCCACTTACGGAAGAAGCGGCCTTTCGGACGCGCAGGACGGAGACAGCGTCTTTGAATTCATCGACGACTTCAACGAAGGAAGCCTTGACACCTCCAAATGGACCCAAACCAGCGGAGGCGCAAACCCGGGCAACACACTTGAAGGCGACGAAGTTTCCGGCGGAGCACTTACACTGGAAGCTGGAGAAGGAATATATGCCGCTTACACAATCCCGGCCAACACTATCTGGGAAACAAAAGTTTACCGCTCCTCCGCTACAGGCATAGGTGGACCAATAAGGGCATCCTCGCTCCCGTCAAACGGTTTCGTAAACGATCCAAGTTCAAATGTTGTGGACCTTTTATGGTGGAACAGCACATTATACTGGGAAATCAACGGCAGCGAAGGTGTTTTAACAAGTTGGGACTCGGGAACCAAAACATACAAGATCAGCTACTGGCCAGCCGGCCTGGCCGATACTTCCGTAATTTTCGACTACAACGGCACCAACACAACCACACAAACAGGAGCGGACTCGGCGAACACCCTGCATCCCGTACTCTATTACAGCACCGCTGGCAGCGACAATCCGGCTTGGGACTACTACCGCATAAGAAAATACGCATCCCCCGTACCGGTCGCCACTCCGGAAGCCTCCGAAACAGTGGGAGACATAACCTTTGGAGGCATATCCGCAACAGACATAACATACGTTGACGATACCACCTTCACAGCCGTAACCCCTGCGGGAACAGGCACAGTCGATGTCGTAATAACAAATCCCGATTCTCTCCAGGGAACCCTTGCGGGCGGATACACCTTCAATGGCATTCCGACAATCAGCGACATTGACCCGGACAATGGCAACCAATCTGAAACGGCAAAAACAGTAACTATCACCGGTACTAACTTTGTTTCCGGAACAACCGCAAAACTGACAAAATCCGGTGAATCGAACATTAACTGCGCAGACTATGATTACGGCGGACTACCAACATCCTTTGACTGTGATTTCAATCTTTCATCAGCGGCAAGCGGAACATGGAACGTGGTCGTAACCAACCCGGACACACAATTCGCAACCCTTACGGACGGATTTACAGTAAAGCCGGTCGTTGACACCATAAATCTGCCGGCCGCCGACGTAAAAACCGATCTGGCCCTAAGCTTCACAACACTGCCGGTCAGCGCCAAAGGCATCGTCAACTGGATAAAAGACGCCACTTCCATCACCGCATTAAACATGCCTTTTGAAGCCAACGGAAATGAATCAGCAACCACACTGGATTATTCCGGCAACGACAATACAGGTACCATCAATGGCGCCACCTGGGGCGGAGCCAGCGGTGTGGATGGCAATGGTGCCTATTCATTTAATGACAGCAATTATATTAATTTAGGCACTCCTGCATCTTTAGACTTTGACAATATAACAAATGTAACTTTTTCCATGTGGCTCAAGACAAGTGACACAACGGCAGCAAGGAGAATTTATTGGAAACGCAGCGGAACAAAAGGACTTGATATGCTGATGAGCGATACCGGTGCCGGTAAGATAGAGATGTTTTATGGTGATGGAACCGCATATGTCTACGCGACAAATATTATCAATACAAATATCGCGGATGGTGATTGGCATCATATAGCGGTTGTCATTGATCACAATACGGATCAAATAAGAGGATATTTGGATGGAAGTTATGAAAACAATCCCCTGAATATCTCAGGTGTTACCGGAGATATTTCCGGTGCGGGAACAGCGTACCTTGGGGGCTCACCTGCATTGGATTTCAACGGCACAATCGACGAAGTTCAGATTTTTGATACCGCTCTCTCTCCAGAACAAATCACCGCATTATACAACTCCGGAACCCCCGACTACACCACCATCACTACACAGGAAACCGCCGCAGGGGAAGACTGGCAGGCCTGCGTAACTCCTAACGACGGCGTACTGGATGGCGTGGAGGTTTGCAGCAACACAATCACAGTTACACCAAC
>JAHJEW010000011.1 GCA_018825335.1 Patescibacteria group bacterium
GCCTCATCCACAAACTTCCCCTCCCAATCCCACATAAACTCTTCAACTCCAAGTTCGCCAAAACATCTATAACATTCCTCAATCTCATCCTGAGTGGGAATAAACCTGCTCCCCAAAAAATACGCCTCCCGCGCATTGTCGGGATGTTGCGTAGCCATAGTTGCGGGAATTTTGCGCATTTGCATCGCCAGTAATTTACACGACAAAAAAAATTTGCGCGAGCACTTGACGCTGAATAACAAATACCTATAATACGAAGGCTCTTTTCAAGGGCTTATTTATAGCAAATTATCCATTTTACAAACACTGCCATGTCAGAAGACCTCCGTAAACTACGCAACTTTGGGATCATAGCCCACATTGACGCCGGTAAAACAACCACCACAGAACGCATTCTTTTTTATACCGGAATAAATTACAAAATCGGCGAAGTTCACGAAGGTGCCGCAACCATGGACTGGATGGAACAGGAAAGAGAAAGAGGAATCACAATCACATCCGCGGCAACAACCTGCGCCTGGAAAGATTGCAGATACAACATTATTGACACTCCGGGGCACGTTGATTTTACAGCGGAAGTAGAGAGGTCACTTCGCGTACTGGACGGCGGCGTTGTTGTATTCGACGGATCACAGGGCGTTGAACCCCAGTCGGAAACGGTATGGCGCCAGGCGGACAAATATAACGTTCCACGAATGGCTTTTGTAAACAAGATGGATAAAGTGGGTGCGGATTTCTTCATGAGCCTGGAATCCATCCACAAAAGACTCACTCCAAACGCCGTTGCAGCCCAGCTGCCGATAGGTTTTGAAAACAGCTTCAAAGGTTGCATCGACCTGCTGGACAGAAAAGCTTACGAATTTGAAGGACAGATGGGTGAGATCGTCAAAGAAATACCTGTACCGGAAGATATTAAAGATCAGATGGAGAAATACCGCGCAACTCTTGTTGAAAAAATCTCTGAAAACGACGACGCATGCATGGAGAAGTTTATTAACGGCGAAGAACTTTCCGTGGAAGAACTCAAAAAAGGTCTTCGTCAGGCGGTAATCGATGTTAAACTATTCCCTGTTTATTGCGGCAGCGCGCTTGCTAATAAAGGAACTCAACTTGTCCTGGATGCAGTAAACGATTTTCTACCTTCACCATTGGACATTGCGGCAATAAAAGGTACAAACCCCGACACCGAGCAGGTGGAAGAAAGAAAAGCAGATGATAATGAGCCTTTCTCCGCACTGATTTTCAAAATCATGACAGATCCTTTTGTTGGCAAACTGGTTTATTTCCGTGTCTATTCGGGAAAACTGGATTCCGGCAGCTATATACTTAACAGCTCCACCGGTAACAAAGAACGCGTAAGTCGCCTTTTGCAAATGCACGCCAACGACCGGAAAGAAGTTAAAGAAGTAAGAGCCGGCGACATCGCCGCCATAGTAGGACTTAAGAGCGTCCGCACGGGACAAACACTCTGCACCGAAGACCATCCGATACTGCTTGAATCCATTACTTTCCCGCAACCCGTAATTCAGATCGCAATCGAACCAAAAACCAAAGCGGACCAGGAAAAGATGGGTATAGCCCTGCAAAAACTGGCCGAGGAAGATCCAACCTTCCAGGTAAAGAGTGACGAAGAAACCGCCCAGACCCTTATTGCGGGGATGGGAGAATTACATCTGGACATTCTTGTCGACCGCATGAAGCGGGAGTTCAAGGTGGAGGCAAACGTGGGCCGACCACAGGTTGCGTACCGCGAAACAGTCCAGGAGGAAGTAAAGGCCGAAGAAAAGTACGTCAAGCAAACGGGTGGTCGCGGTCAATACGGGCATGTTCTCATTAAGGTAATACCGAACGAAGCGGGTAAAGGTTACGAATTCGTGAACGCAATCGTTGGCGGAAAAATCCCCAGAGAATTTATTCCCGCTGTAGATAAAGGTATTCAGGATGCCATGACACGCGGCATCATCGCAGGATACCCAATGGTGGACATAAAAGTGGAACTGTACGATGGCTCTTATCACGATGTGGACTCAAACGAAATGGCTTTCAAAGTTGCGGGATCTCTTGCTTTCCAGAAAGGCGCAAGAAACGCAAAACCTGTTCTGCTGGAGCCAATCATGAAAGTTGAAGTAACATCTCCTGAAGAGTTTTTCGGCGACATAATGGGCAACCTCAACTCAAAACGCGGCCAGATTTACGAAACAATGGACAGGGGAACGGCAAAAATCATACACGCATACGTCCCTCTTTCCGAAATGTTCGGCTACGCCACAGATCTAAGATCCATGTCCCAGGGTCGCGCGGCATACTCAATGGAGTTTGATAAATACGAAAAAGTACCGCAAAACGTAGCGGAGAAGATCGTAGCGGAACGCGGCTCGGGTAAAGGTTAGCAAAAAACCTTGTGCTCCCCAAAAAAATACTATAGTATCTCTTCGCATTTCCCGATTTTTTACACTTATAAAATAATAAAAAACCTTTTAACCTTCACATAATATGGCAGATGTAAAAAAGTTTGAAAGAACGAAGCCTCACGTAAACGTGGGCACCATCGGTCACGTTGACCATGGTAAGACCACATTAACCGCAGCCATTACCCAATACTGCGCAACCAAAGGTTTGGCCGAAGCGAAAGCTTTTGACCAGATAGACAATGCGCCGGAAGAAAAAGCGAGAGGCATCACAATTGCGACCTCACACCAGGAATACGAGACCGAGAAGAGGCATTATGCACACGTCGACTGCCCGGGACATGCAGATTATGTGAAGAACATGATTACAGGTGCCGCCCAGATGGACGGAGCCATTCTTGTTGTTTCCGCGGCGGACGGCCCGATGCCGCAAACCCGTGAACACATCCTTCTTGCCAAACAGGTAAACGTACCGAACATAATTGTATTCATGAACAAGATGGACATGGCCGACCCGGAAATCGCCGAACTTTCAGAAATGGAAGTACGTGATCTTCTCAAAAAATACAACTTCGACGGTGATAATGTGCCGATCATCAAAGGTTCCGCTTTAAAAGCGCTCGAAAATCCCGGCGACCCCGAAGCCACAAAGTGCATCCAGGAGCTTCTCGACGCTCTGGACTCATACATTCCGGAGCCTGTCCGTGATCTGGATAAGCCTTTCCTTATGCCAGTTGAAGACGTTTTCTCCATCAAGGGACGAGGTACCGTTGCCACCGGCCGTGTTGAAACCGGTATAGTTAAAGTAAACGAGGAAGTCGAAATAGTTGGTATTATGCCCACAAAGAAAGTTGTCGTTACCGGAGTTGAAATGTTTAAAAAACTCCTTGATCAGGGTCAGGCCGGTGATAACGTTGGTCTTTTACTCCGCGGTATTGAACGCGAGGAGATTATTCGCGGTCAGGTTTGCTGCAAACCCGGCTCCATTAAACCTCACAAAAAGTTCAAGGCCGAAGTTTACGTATTGACCAAAGAAGAAGGTGGAAGACACACTCCGTTCTTTAAAGGGTACAAACCTCAGTTCTACATCCGTACAACAGACGTTACGGGATCTATCGAACTGCCGGAGGGTACGGAAATGGTCATGCCCGGAGATAACATTGTTATGACCGTTGAACTTGGAAACGAAATTGCATTGGACCAGGGTACGCGCTTTGCCATCCGTGAAGGTGGACGAACGGTTGGTGCTGGAGTCGTATCGGAAATTCTAGCCTAACCAACAAAATGGCCAGCAAGCAAAAAATCAGAATAAAAATCCAGGCATACGATCATAAAGTGGTGGATGATTCCGCCAGACTTATTATCGATACTGCGGAAAGAACAGGTGCAATAGTTGCCGGCCCGATACCACTTCCAAGCAAAATAGAAAAATTTACGGTAAACAGATCAACATTTGTACACAAGAAAGCAAGAGAACAATTTGAAATCAGAACCCACAAAAGACTTATCGATATAACGGAAAGTACGCCCAAGACAGTCGACTCCCTTACAAATTTAAGCCTGCCGGCGGGAGTGGATATAGAAATTAAGATGCTGGCTATTAAGGCGCAAAACGAATAAAAAATACAAACAGTTAAGTTATCATGAGAGCGAGGCTCTATCCAAAGTCAACCTCTCTAAGGCGTAAAGCCTTATAACCTCTAAACAATATGACCGGAATTCTCGGTAGAAAAATAGGCATGACCCGCGTCATTCAAGACGACGGCCGCGTGATCCCAATGACAGTTGTCCAGTGCACCCCGAATGTGGTGACTCAGGTAAAAACAGCTGAAAAAGACGGATATCCGGCGATAGTCCTTGGGTTTTGTGAGCTCTCCAAGCCCGGCAAGACCAGGAAATACAGGTACATGAAGGAGTTCCGCCTTGAAGAAGGAGTTGAAGTCAAAAAAGGCGATTCTATAACAGTTGACATCTTCAATGAAGGAGACGAGGTAAAAGTAACCGGAACCTCCAAGGGTAAAGGCTTTCAGGGAGTTATGAAAAGATATAACTTTCACGGAGGCCCGGGTTCACACGGTTCCCACCATGTAAGAGAACCCGGTTCGGTTGGAGCCTGCGCCAGCCCTGGACGCATTCATAGGGGTAAAAAATTACCCGGACGAATGGGTGGCGCTACCGTAACACTTTCAAGCGCCTCGGTAGTTTACCTGGATAAGAAACGCAGTATCATCGGCATTAAAGGAGCGATTCCCGGAGGTGCGAACTCACTCGTTACAATCAAGAAAGTATTATAAAAATCATGTTAAAAGTTATACTGTACAATCAGAAAGGTGAAAAGAAAGGAGATGTCCAGGTGTCGGATCAAATTTTCGGCGTAAAATACAACGAAGATCTCATTCACCAGGCACTGCTAAGACAGCTCTCAAATGCGCGCCTTGGCATGATTGCTCACACCAAAACCAAGGGTGAGGTAAGAGGCGGCGGACGCAAACCATTCCGTCAGAAAGGCACGGGCAAGGCGCGCCAGGGATCCACCCGAAACCCACATATGCCCGGAGGCGGAGTCGCCATGGGTCCGCGCAATAATCGCAATTTTAAAAAAGATATGCCAAAGAAACAAAGGCGGCTTGCGCTATTTTCCGCTTTATCGGCCAAATATAACGAAAATAAGGTAATGGCCATCGACAAATTTGAAGGGGAGATCAAGACCAAAGTTTTCATGGAAATGTTACATAAGCTCCCCATTGAAAAAGACGTTCTGATAGTAATCCCCGGGAAAAACGATATTATTCAGAAATCAAGCAACAACCTTCCATTCGCAAAAACGCTCCTGGTAAACTATCTGAACATCGCCGATCTGCAAAAATACGACAGCGTTCTTTTCATGGAAGAAGCACTTAAAAAAATAGAAGAAGTATTCCTAGCCAAATCAGAATAATGAAAGCACTCTACACTATCATCAAGCCGATTGTAACTGAAAAAGCAATTAAACTGAGCGAAAAAATGACATACTCATTTTACGTTAATTCCAAAGCAACCAAGATTGACGTAAAAATGGCTGTAAAAGAACTATATGGACAAAATGTGGATTCCGTCAAAATGACCGTCAGTCCGGCGAAAACACGTGGCCTGCGAAATACTGTCGTCATCAAAAGGAAAAAGATGAAAAAAGCAATCGTGACACTTAAGGGTAAAAAGAAAATCGACCTTACCAAAGTAACCAAAGAACCTAAGAAATAACAATGGCAATCAAAATTTACAAAGGAACCACCCCGGGCCGGAGAAACATGAGCGGTTACTCATTCGAAGAGATAACCAGGGATAAGCCGGAAAAAAGCCTTCTTACTTCGAAAAGAAGCAGAGCCGGCCGAAACAACCAGGGGAAAATAACAATCAGACATCAGGGCAGTGGACATAAAAAACAGTACAGAATCATTGATTTCAAGCAACGCGATAAAATCAACATCCCCTGCAAAGTAATCTCAATTGAATACGATCCCAACCGCACCGCTTACATCATGCTGGTTAATTACGCAGATGGTGAAAAGAGATACCACCTCGCCCCAAGCACAATCAAGGTTGGAGCCGAATTAATCGCAAAAGAAAAAGCAAAAGCACAGGTGGGAAATCGTATGGCTCTTAAAAATGTTCCACCTGGATATTTTATTCACAACGTCGAACTGCAATTGGGAAGAGGCGGCCAGATCATCCGTTCCGCCGGCTCCAAAGGGAAAGTTGTTGCCGTAGAGGGAGACAACGCGCAGGTTGAATTTCCATCGGGCGAAATACGCCTTGTGGACAAAAATTGCTTTGCAACCATCGGAACTGTCAGTAACATTGACCACTCCAACGTAAGCATCGGCAAGGCCGGTCGCAATCGCTGGAAAGGCAAAAGGCCGGCTGTAAGAGGAAAAGCCATGAACCCGATAGATCATCCGCACGGTGGAGGTGAAGGAAATCAGTCAATCGGCTTAAAGCACCCGAAAACACCGTGGGGTATGCCGGCACTTGGATTTAAAACCAGAAAAAGGAAATACAGCGATAGACTCATAGTCAAGAGCCGCCGACTAAAGAAAAAAAGTAATCTAACTTAATCAACCATGTCACGAAGTGCAAAAAAAGGACCGTTCGTAGACCCGAAGCTACTTAAAAAAGTAGATCAGATGAATAATTCCGGTCAAAAGAAAATCATTAAAACCTGGGCGAGAGACTCAGTCATTTCACCTGAATTCGTAGGCCATACATTCGCTGTACACAACGGTAAACAACATATACCGGTATTTGTAACGGAAAACATGGTTGGACATCGGCTTGGAGAGTTCTCCCCCACTCGCAAATTCAGGAGCCACGGCGGAAAATTAGCCAAAGAATCCGCCTCTTCCTCGGCCCCGTCACAACCATCCCCACCCGCCAAATAATCGCATTATTAAAGAAATAAAATGAAAGCTAAGGCACAATCACTACGCATCACACCAAAAAAACTGAATCTTATTGCAGATCTGATCCGCAACAAAGATGCAATGGAAGCAATGAAAATCCTGAATATCGCACCAAAAAAAGGCGCGAATATTCTTCACAAAGTGGTTGGCAGTGCGATTGCCAATGCCAAAAATAACTTCAAACAGGATGAAAACAGTCTTTACATAAAAGAAATTTTGGTAGGCAAAGCCGCAACTTTTAAAAGATGGTTGCCTGCATCACGCGGCAGAATGCAGCCGATTTTAAAAAGAAACGCACACGTTACCATCACCCTCGGCGTAAAAGAAAAAGCAGTCAAGGCCACACCTGTAAAAGAAGAGAAACCAAAAAAAGTCACAAAGAAAACCACCGCGCCCATCGCAAAAAAAACGACAAGTAAGCCTAAAAAGACGGCAATATCCAAAGAAACAAACGCATCTTAATCACTCTTATCCCCATGGGTCAAAAAGTAAATCCTCACATCTTACGAATCGGCATTATTAGAAGCTGGGACTCAAAATGGTTCGCCGACAAACGAAAATACGGCAAACTTCTTTTACAGGACCTTGAGGTTGAGAAGATTATCCGCAAAAAACTTGCTGACGCATCCGTATCAAGAATAGAGATTCACAGAACGGCTAATCGGGTGATTATTAACATTCACAGCGCAAAACCCGGACTTATTATTGGCCGGCAGGGAGCGGGCATAGAGGCTCTTAAAGAAGAACTGGAGAAAAAATTCAGAGAAGAATTCTCTCTCAGCATTAAAGAAATAAGCAAACCCACTCTGGATGCCCTCCTTCTGGCCGAATCCATTGCAAGACAGGTCGAAAAAAGAATCTCTTACCGACGCGCCTGCAAAATGTCTTTGGATAAAGCCATGGAAACCGGTGCGCTCGGCGCCAAAGTTGCCGTTGCCGGACGACTTAACGGTGTGGAAATTTCCAGGTCGGAGTTTTTCTCGAAAGGGAAAATACCTCTGCACACCCTGCGCGCGGACATAGATTTTGCAAAAGCGACAGCCCATACAACCTACGGATCAATCGGCATTAAAGTATGGATTTATAAAGGAGACATATTCAAGAAAAAATCGGAGGTAAGAGTGACGGAGATGCCGCAATAAACCTTGATTTTGACAGCTTTATCATTATAATCAGACAGCTTAAGAAAAGACCCATGCTCGTACCAAAAAAAATGAAATACAGGAAGTCCCATCGTTTAAGAGGACAATCCTCGGGAAAAGCCACAAAGGGAGCAACCGTAAATTTTGGAACCTACGGCCTGAAAGCGCTCCACGGTGCCGAGATTTCCGCCCGTCAGATCGAGGCCTCAAGAAGAGCAATGACAAGATATATTAAACGCGGAGGAAAAATCTGGATACGGATTTTCCCCCACAAACCGATCACTCAGAAAGCGGCCGAAGTCCCGATGGGAAGCGGAAAAGGATCATTGGAAAAGCATGTGGCTGCAGTAAAGGCGGGAACTATCCTCTTTGAAATGGATGGTGTAACGGAAGATCTGGCTAAAGAGGCTATGCGCCTGGCCGCGCAAAAGCTTCCCGTAAAATGTAAATTTATCAACGCCGACATAATCGTTTAAATATGTTAACAATACAGGAAATAAGACAATTACCGGACAAAGACCTGCAGGAAGAACTTCAGAGAGCTTCCCGTGAATATCTCAAAATCAGAATGGATGTTGAAAGTGGATTCGCTAAAGAAAGTCATAAAGCCAAGGCATTGAAAAAACAAATCGCACGCATCCGCACAATACAGAAAGAAATCAAATAACATTAGTCAACCATGAGAACAAAAAAAGGAATCGTCACCGGCTCAAAAATGGATAAAACCATTGTTGTAACGGTTCATGACTACAAAATGCATCCAAAGTATAAGAAGAAATACCGTGTTTCAAAAAAATTCTATGCTCACGATCCTGAAAATAAACACCAGGAAGGTGACAGCGTAACAATCTATGAAACAAGACCTCTTTCCAGACTTAAAAGATGGACTGTGGAAAAAGAAGAAAAGAAGATGGAAGAAAGCAAGAAATCCTAATTAAAAAAATAACATGATCCAGGTAGAATCATTGGTAAAAATAGCGGACAACAGCGGTGCGAAAATGGCCAAAGTCATCAAGGTGCCCGGCGGAACACGCAAAAGATACGCGAGAATAGGCGAAATAGTCATCGTGGCAATCAAGCAGGCGGCCCCGCGCGGCACCGTTAAAACCCACGCCATAGAAAAAGGTGTCGTGGTAAGAACCAGAAAAGAAGTCGGACGCAAAGACGGCAGTTTTATTCGCTTCGATGAAAACGCGATTGTAATAATCAATAAAGACGGTCAACCTAAAGGTACGCGCGTATTTGGCCCCATAGCCAGAGAACTGCGCGAAAAAGGTTATCAAAAAATTATCTCTCTAGCTCCTGAAGTACTATAAATATGAAACTAAAACTTAACGATAAAGTTCTCGCCATTGCGGGAAAAGACAGAGGAAAGTCCGGCAAAATCATCAAGGTCGACCATAAACACGGTCGGGTTACGGTCGAAAAACTGAATATGCGCACCAAACACATCCGCAAAACACAGCAAAGAGCCGGAGAAAAAATCACTTACGAAGCGCCAATGCACGCTTCCAATGTAATGATTCTGGATCCAAAAGAAAACAAACCCACCAGAATAAGCTACAAAAAACTCGCAAACGGTAAAAAAGAAAGAATCTCAAAAATAAGCGGCATATCGCTAGACCTCGCTCCTATGGAAGCTCCAAAAGGGGAAAAGAAAGAGACAAAAACCCCGTCCACCTCAAAGAAAAAAACCATTAAAGCATAATTAAAGTAACATTAAGATGGCAGATCCAATATCATTAATGGAAACATACAGAAATACAATCGTTCCAAATCTGCAGAAGGAACTGGGTATTAAGAACATCAACGCCCTTCCCTCGCTAAAAACGGTAAAACTGAACGTCGGACTTGGCCCGTTCATTGCAGCCAAAAAAGACTACAGTGAAATCCTGGATAATATTGCGGCAATTACGGGACAAAGACCGGTCGTCACAAAAGCAAGAAAAGCTATCTCGAACTTCAAGCTCAGGAAAGGAATTCCCGTTGGAGTCACAGTAAGCCTGCATGGAAAAAGAATGTATGACTTTGTAAACAAACTGGTACACATTACTTTACCCCGCATTCGTGATTTCCGCGGACTTCCTCTTAAAGGATTCGACGGTCACGGCAATTACACCATTGGAATAAGTGAAAATACCGTATTTCCGGAAATCAATCCCGATAATGTGGATAAGATCCACGGTCTGCAGATAACCATAGTAACAACAGCCAGGGACAATGAAAGCGGACGGAAACTGTTAAAAGCTATGAATTTTCCGTTTCAGGCTCCTGCCAAACCAGTCGTTAAAAAAACATCATAATTAAAATTTTCAATGGCCCGAAAAGCACTAAAAGTTAAAACAGCCAGACTCAAACAGGAATTTCTTAAAGCTCTCGCAGCCGGAAAGAAGCCTAACCATCCAACAAAAGTCTATAACAGATGTCAGCTTTGCGGAAGAATAGGCGGCTTCATGAGAAAATTCGAAATGTGCAGAATCTGTTTCCGCGAACATGCCCGTGAAGGGAAGATTATGGGAGTAAAAAAATCTTCCTGGTAATAACAAAAAATAACTTAAATATCATGATCACAGATCCAATAGCAGACTTGTTAACAAGAATCAGGAACGCATATCATGCCCGCAAAGAAACCTTAACCGTTCCTCATTCCGTATCTAAAATGGCAATCCTTAAAGTTATGAAAGACCGTAAATTCGTTATCGACTTCAGGGAAGCATCCGATAACAAATTCAAAGAAATCGTTGTCATCCTGAACCAGGCCAGAAGAGATCTTACTCTTAAAAGAATAAGCAAACCCGGACAAAGAATCTATATAAAAGGTACAGACATAAGAAAGATAAACGGAGGTCTTGGAGTATCGATTATTTCTACATCCAGGGGAGTAATAAGCGGCGAAGAGGCAAAGAAAATGAACGTTGGAGGAGAACTCATTTGTGAAATTTTTTAATTAAACATCATGTCACGAATCGGAAAATTACCAATCACAGTTCCAAACGGCGTCACGGTCGAAAAACGTGACGGCAACGTTATTTTTGTTAAGGGACCAAAAGGAGAACTTTCCCTCTCCGTCCACGAACTGATGAATGTGGAAATAAAAGATAACGAAATCACCGTAATAAGATCGGCGGACAATAAGCAAAATCGAAGTCTTCACGGACTCAGCCGCATGCTTATTGCCAATATGATCGAGGGAGTAACCAAAGGATTCGAGAAAAGACTGGAAATTCAGGGAGTTGGTTACCGCGCCGCCATACAGGGAAGAAAAGCGGTTCTAAGTCTTGGATTTTCACATCCGATTGAATACAATCCTCCCGAGGGGGTCACTATTGCGGTAGATCAGGACAAGAAAAACATCATTATTGTTTCCGGATATAACAAACAGCTGGTCGGCGAGGCCGCGGCAAAAATAAGATCCTTCCGAAAACCGGAACCATATAAAGGAAAAGGAATCCGCTATGAAAACGAATACGTACAACGCAAAGCCGGCAAAGCGGCCGGTAAAGAATAGTCCGCACTAATTTAAACAATATGAAAACACCGCTAAAACAAGCAAACCGACTCAGAAGGCGCATCCGCGTAAGAGCCAAAATCAGGGGAACCGCCAAGCGGCCCCGCCTGGTTGTCTTCAGAAGCCTGCTGCATCACTACGCACAACTGATCGACGACGATAAAGGCGTCACTCTTGCCAATGCATCCGATCTTAAAGAGAAGAAAGGCAGGAAGTCCGACAAGGCCAGAAATATCGGTCTAAAAATCGCTGAAATAGCAAAAGAAAAGAAAATAACAGTGTGCGTATTTGACCGCAACGGATACAGATACCACGGCCGCGTCAAAGCTATCGCCGAGGGCGCGCGTGAAGGCGGCCTTCAATTCTAATAAATCAATAACCAAAATCACCCAACAATGGCAAAACCACAAGGCAACAAAAGGCGCCCCCATGTAAAGGAACAAAAAGAGTTCGAAGAAGAGGTTATACAAATTGACCGTGTAACCCGCGTGGTAAAAGGTGGAAGAAGACTAAGATTCCGCGCCACCGTGGTAATCGGCAACAAAAAGGGTAAAGTTGGCGTCGGAATCGGTAAATCCACCGAAGTAACGGGCGCAATCCAGAAAGCAATCTCACAGGCGAAAAAATCACTTATTACCGTACCGATTGTCGGTCAAACCATTCCTCACCGCGTTGAGATACAATATAAAAGCGCGCACCTTTTAATTATGCCGGCCTGCCCCGGTACCGGAATCATAGCAGGCGGACCATTAAGAAAAATCATTGAACTGGCCGGAGTGGAAGACATCCTAAGCAAATCTTTAGGCAACAACAACAAACTCACAAATAGTCAGGCAGCCATTATGGCTCTGGCAAAGCTTAAAGAGATTCCATGGCTAAAGAAAAAAGAACCGGTAAAAAAAGAAGAGAAAATTGAAGAAGCTTCTGCCGGATCGGGTGGACAGGAAGCCAAAAAACCGGCGGCAAAGCCTTCGCAAAAACCCGCACCAAAACCGGCACCACAAGAAACAACTACCCAATAATACCGGCCTTACATGACAAAACTGTTAAATTTAAAAAGCAACGCAGGAGCCCGATCAAGAAAGAAAAGAGTCGGACGAGGCAACGGCTCGGGTAGCGGAACCTACTGCGGAAGAGGTGTTAACGGACAAAACTGCCGCACCGGCGGCGGCACAAGACCGGGCTTCGAGGGAGGACAAACTCCGCTCTACCGCAAAATGCCGAAATTAAAAGGCTTCAAAAACGTTAATCGCATCAATTTCCAGGTTGTAAACGTTCAAAAATTAAACAATTTTGAAGAAAACGATGAGATAGACATTCTTAAGCTTTACGAAAAAAAATACATCACCAACAAATCGCAACCGGTTAAAATCCTTGGCGACGGTGAACTGACCAAGAAACTTACTGTAAAAGTAGACAAAGTATCTGCTACCGCCAAAGCAAAAATCGAAAAAGCAAAGGGCTCGGTGGTGGAACTCATTAAATAAACAAAAATGAACTACCTGCTTCAAATTTGGAAATCAAAGGATCTCCGCAATAAGATACTGTTCACATTGGGACTGGTGGTTATTTTCCGTATTCTGGCGCAGATATCCCTTCCTGGCGCAAATACAGAGTCACTAAAGCTCATTTTTCAACAAAACCAGCTCCTTGGAATGTTCAGTATGCTGACAGGTGGTAGCGCGGAAAATTTCTCAATCATATTAATGGGTCTTTCACCGTACATTAATGCATCCATTATAATGCAACTTTTAACGGTAATAGTGCCAAGACTGGAAAGCCTCTCCAAAGAAGGCGAACAGGGTCAGCGAAAAATCAATCAATACACCCGCTGGATAACCGTCCCGATCGCTTTTTTGCAATCCTACGGCATGATTGCGCTATTAAACTCCCAATCCCCTGTTCCGATTATTGAAAACATCACCCAGCCAAGCATTATACTTCCAATAATGCTAACCGTTACAACAGGGTCCATTCTGTTAATGTGGCTTGGTGAACTTATGACGGAAAAAGGCCTTGGAAACGGAGTATCTGTACTGATCTTTGCTGGAATCGTAGCAAGCATTCCAACATTATTGGGACAAAATTTAGCTCTTGTTCAACAATCCACAGACAGAATGATTCCTTTCATTATTGGCCTGCTTGTAACCCTTGCGCTTACAATTATTGTAATTTTGGTCACGGAAGGACAAAGAAACATCCCCATAACCTACGCAGGACGCGGTATCCGCGCCAAAGGAATACAATCAGCCCTTCCACTTCGCGTAAACCAGGCGGGAATGATTCCAATCATCTTCGGTATTTCGGTAATAAGTTTTCCCGGCCTTCTTGCATCATTTTTCCAGAACTCAACTTCAGAAACATTTCGCGCCGTTGGATCGTTTTTTGCCAATTATTTCAATGAAAGCAGTCCACTGTACATAATAATGTACTTCCTTTTGGTGATCGCATTCACATTCTTTTATGTATCGATAACTTTCAATCCCGAGCAGGTGGCCGAAAATATCCAGAAGCGCGGCGGCTACATTCCGGGCATTCGTCCGGGCAAAGAAACCGCGGACTATCTTGGTAAAGTCTCTAATCGCCTTAACCTTTGGGGCGGTCTATTTATTGGCATTATTGCAATCTCTCCACTACTGCTTAGCATGCTCTTCCTTTCTCTTAATCTTGGATCGGTACCATTACTGATCGGCGGAGCGGGACTTATCATCGTCGTCGGCGTGGTACTGGAGCTTTTGCGCCAGATCAACGCCCAGATGGTAATGCACGACTATAACAAACTGTACTGATGGATATTGTTTTGTTTGGAATCCAAGGCTCTGGTAAGGGAACAATTGCAAGGGCTGTTTCCGAAAAGTTCGGCTTTCATTATTTCGAGACAGGAGCGGAGCTTCGCAAACTATCGCAGGAAAACTCTCCGCTGGGACATAAAGTTAAGGAGATTATCGAAGCGGGTAAACTGGTACCGAACGATATCGTCATGGAGATCATTGAACACTTCATGGAAACTGTTCCGGCCAACGAATCGGCGATTTTTGACGGTATCCCCCGAAAACAATTTCAGGCCGAAACTTTCGATGCCCTGATGAAAAAACTGGGAAGATCCTATATTGGCATTCTGGTGCACGTACCGGAGGATATCGCCCTGAAAAGACTCACGCTGAGACGCATTTGCGAAAGCTGCAAAGCCGTTTATCCGGCCGATTACGACCGCTCATCATGTGAAAAATGCAGTGGTGAACTGGTAACGCGCAGCGACGATAATCCTGAAAGCATAAAAACCCGTTTTGCCGCATATTTTGAAGAAACAATGCCGGTTATTGAAGGATATAAAGCCCGAAACATGCTTCTGACCATAGACGGGATTCCCCGCATACCGGAGGTCAGGGACGCAACTTTTAGGTTAATTGAGGAAAAGTTACTCAAATAATCCCATGCAATTTTGGCACGAAAACGGGATGAAGATCGGTATTAAGGACGATCGGGAACTCAAACTCATGCGCGAAAGCGGCAGAATTTTGGGAATCATCCTTCACAAACTTGAAAAAATGATCGCCCCGGGCATCAGCTGCCTTGACCTGGACAGGGAAGCCGCCCGGCTCATGAAAAAGTTCAATGTAAAACCTTCTTTTAAAGGATACGGAGGCTTCCCCGCCAATATATGCACCAATGTCAACGACCAGGTTGTTCATGGTATCCCGGGAGCCGCAATTCTTAAAGAGGGAGATATCATCACCATCGACTGCGGCATAAACTATGAAGGATTCCACAGCGACTCCGCCATTCAGGTCGGCGTGGGAAAAATCGATGAAAAAACGAAAAAGTTCCTTTTGACAGCGGAAAAAGCCCTGTATAAAGCAATAGACATGGCCCGGCCGGGAGTCAGAATCGGCAAAATCAGCGCCGTTATCCAGTCTACCGTTGAAAAAAAAGGATATTCGGTGGTAAGAGAGCTTGTAGGTCACGGCATTGGCAAAAGTGTACACGAAGACCCGCCGGTACCAAACTTTAAAGATCACGATCCGGGCCCCGTTCTTCGCCCGGGGATGACCATCGCCATCGAACCGATAATCTGCATGGGTAAAAGAGATATAAAACTGGCCCGTGACGGCTGGACATACGTCACAAAAGATGGCTCTTTGTCAACCCAGGTGGAACATACAATCGCAATCACCGAAAAAGGCTCTGAAATACTCACGAAAAGGCCCAAATCCTGACATCCTAAAAAAGTGTTGCAAAGACATATGTTTTTATGTAGAATCCTTACGCTATTCGCAATTTTTATCTCTATTAAGAGGAAAAACAGCAAAATAATTTATGGGTAAAGAGGTCATTGAAGCACTTGGAGAGGTCATCGAGGCGCTTCCGAACACAATGTTTCGGGTAAAACTGCTTGACGAAAACTACAAGGATCACGAAGTTCTTGCTCATATATCGGGGCGAATGAGAATAAATCACATTCGCATATTACCCGGCGACAAAGTAACCGTAGAATTAACCCCTTACGACCTTTCCAAAGGAAGAATCATCTTCCGCCACAAGAACTTCAGGGGCCCCCTGCCGCAACCGGAAAGCCCTGAAATAGCTCTGGTCGCTCCTAAAAAAGATGAGAACAAAGAAGAAAAAGAAGATAGCGAAAACACTGCGGAATAAATCAAAACTAAGATATTAAATATCATGAAAGTAAGATCATCGGTAAAAAAAATTTGTGCTAAATGTCAGGTAATACGACGAAAAGGCGTTGTAAGAGTAATATGTCCTACAAAAAAGCATAAACAAAGACAAGGATAATTTATTAAATCCCGCACATGGCACGCATTGCCGGAGTTAATCTCCCAAAAGAAAAAAGAGTTGAAATCGGACTGACCACGATTTACGGAATAGGCAAAAACCTGAGCAATCGCATACTTAAAGAGGTCAATATTGATCCAAATATAAAGATAAACGATCTAAATGAAAATCAACTTGCTATTTTACGTGAAAAAATTGAAAAAATGGCCGTTGAGGGAGATCTGCGCAGACGTGTACAGATGGATGTAAAACGACTTCAGGAAGTGGGTTCGTACCGCGGATTCCGTCACAGAAAAGGTCTTCCCGTTCGCGGACAACAGACAAAAACCAATGCACGTACAAGAAAAGGAAAGAGAAAGACTGTTGCCAACAAGAAGATCGCGACCAAGTAACACCACTAAACATGGCTGAAAAAACTGAAAAAATGGAGAAATCAGTTGAAAAAACATCCGGAGATAAAGCTCCGGTAAAGGATGAAGTGACAGCTGAAACCAAAGCCGTTGAAAAAACGGAGAAAAGCGCAGCCCCGAAAAAAACCAAAAAGAAGCCAAAGAGAAGATTGGTGGTGGAAGGAAAAGCATATATTCAGGCATCCTTCAATAATACCATCGTTTCAATTGCTGATACGGAAGGACAAATCCTCAGCTGGAGCAGCGCCGGAGCGAACGGATTCAAGGGGCCAAAAAAAGCCACCCCGTACGCCGCTCAGGTTTCAGCCGAAAAAGCCGCTGAAAAAGCAAAAGTTTACGGCGTGGAAAGAGTGCATGTTGTAGTAAAGGGAGCCGGTAACGGACGTGAGCAGGCAATTCGTGGCCTGCAAACCGGTGGCATTAACGTTGAATCCATAACCGACGTTACTACCATCCCGCATAACGGCTGCAGGCAAAAGAAATCGCGCCGGGTATAATTTAATTAATTATGTCAAAATATACAGGTCCAAAATATCGTCTTTGTCGCCGTGAAGGAATAAATCTCTTCGGAAACGAGAAATATAATCTGAAAAAGAAAAATTACGCCCCCGGCCAGCACGGACCAAAAGGAACATTCAGCAAACAGTCCGAATACGCAAGGCAACTTAGAGAAAAACAGAAGTTGAAGAGATTTTACGGAATAACGGAAAGACAAATGCTTAATTACTACAAAAAAGCTACCAGGAAAAAAGAAATAACAGGTACCACCATGCTTAAAGAGCTGGAATCACGTTTTGACAATGTAATTTTCCGCGCGGGTCTCGCAAATTCCAGACCGCAGGCAAGACAAATGGTAAATCACGGACATTTTAAGGTAAACGGCATCCGCATGAACATACCTTCTTATCAGGTAAAAACCGGAGATAAGTTTGAAATCGTTGATCGGGTAAAAGGATCCAGCCTTTACGGCAATCTCGATAAAAAGAAATTCGCTCCCGCAACATGGATTAAAATAGACCTAAAGAAGCTGGGAGGAGAAGTGGTTCGTGAACTGGAGGAAGAAGATCTGGAAAAAGCTATACAAATGAACTTGGTGGTAGAATACTACTCCAAGTAAAAAAACTAATAATTTATAACCCACTTCTCGAATGCATCAGATTCAGGCCGAAATCGGCATTCCGAAGATTAAAACTGAGAGAATCAGCTCTTCTCATGCAGTGTTCACGGTAAGTCCCCTCCCGCCGGGATACGGTACAACTGTTGGAAACAGCTTTAGAAGAATCCTTCTCTCATCACTTCCGGGTGCCTGCGTTACCGGTGTGAAAATCGACGGTATTAGCCATGAATACTCCTCTATTAAAGGAGTAAAAGACAGTATTTTGGATATCACGCTCAATCTAAAACTTTTGAATCTGAAAAAACCCACGAGCGAACCCTCTTTCCTGACCCTCAGTGCAAACAAGGAAGGCGAAGTGACGGCAAAAGACATTAAATGTCCAAGCGACGTGGAAATCCTCAACCCTGATCTTTACATAACAACACTGGAGAAAGGCGCCAAATTCAACATGGAAATCCGTGTGGAAAAAGGCGTGGGTTATATTCCCGCCGCCCAGCGCCAAAAAGAAGAAACTGATTCGGATATGATTGTTCTGGATTCAATTTATTCTCCGGTCCGCAGAGTCCGCTACGAGGTTGAATCAACCCGTGTCGGACAAATGACAAACCTGGACAAACTGAAGCTGGAAATAATGACGGACGGCTCAATAAGCCCCGAAGACGCGCTAAAGTTTTCATCCAACATACTGCAATCTTATTTTAATCTGTTCAACCAGGAAAACGCGATTGTTGAAGAAGACTTTATGAGCGATTTTAAGAAGATCCAGGAAAAAGAACAGGAAGATGAAAAGAACAAGCCCGCACAGGAATCATACACACCCATTGAAATCCTGGGATTCTCCCCGCGCACACTTAATGCACTGATTAACGGAGGCATCGGCTCGGTGGAGCAACTTGAAAAATGCACCGAAAGCAAGTTGACTAATCTTCGCGGATTTGGTAAAAAAGCGCTCACAGAGGTGGGAGAGGCGCTGGAAACAAAAGGAAAAGCACTCTCAAAAGAATAAATCAAACCATGAGACATCAAGTTAGAAAAAAAAGTCTGAACATGCCGCGAAGCCGCAAGAACCTTATGATGAAGAATCTCGCGACATCTTTAATCCTTCATGAAAAGGTAAAAACAACGCAGGCCAGAGCCAGTGTTCTGCAACCGATTGTCGAGCAATTGATTCACGATGCAAAAAACACCAATAAAGTGCTTGCCATAAGAAAAGTGAACTCATACATCCAAAGTGAAATGGGATCCAGGAAGCTGATCGAAGAAATAAACAAACGATACCAGAACAAAAGCGGAGGCTATACCAGAATTACAAAACTCGGTTTCAGGGCAGGTGATGCCGCTCCATTGGTACAAATTGAACTGACTTAGCAATAATGAAAACATTCTCACCCAAAAAACAGGATATTCAAAGAAAATGGTACATCGTGGATGTTAAAGACCGGACACTCGGCAAAGCGGCCACTAAAATCGCAAACATTCTTAGAGGCAAGAATAAACCCATTTTCGCACCGCACGTGGATTGCGGCGATTATGTTGTTGTCATTAACGCCAAAGATATCCACATGACGGGAAGCAAAGTAAATAAGAAGAAATATTATAGACACACGCGCTATCCAAACGGATTAAAGGAAGAAACAGCCATGGAAGTACTGAACAAACACCCGGAGAGAGTACTGGAACGTGCCGTCGCCGGCATGATTCCGCCAAACAAACTTAAACAGGCGATCCTTGGTAAACTTAAAGTATACGCCGGCGCCGAGCATCAGCACGAAGCACAAAAGCCGGAGCCCATTAAACTATCTTAAACATGCCTCAAAAAGCCGCATCATCCGAATATTTCTACGCTTCAGGGAAAAGAAAGACATCCATTGCCCGTGTCAGACTATATCCGAACGGCAAAGGTGACATTGTGGTAAACGAAAAACCGTCCCAGAAGTATTTTACACTCCTTACCTCAAAGGGAATTATTTACTCCCCTCTCAAGCTGACGGGAACAAACAAAAAATTCGATATCAGCATAAAAGTTTGCGGCGGCGGAATAAGCTCCCAGGCCGAAGCCGTCCGCCACGGAATCGCCCGCGCATTACTGCAGTACGATCCGCAGCTTCGCGCCACCCTGAAAAAAGCCGGATACCTGACCCGTGACGCCCGCATAAAGGAAAGAAAGAAGCCGGGGTTAAAGAGAGCACGTCGAGCTCCACAATTTAGCAAGCGCTAAAAAGGCCTTTTATTCA
>JAHJEW010000067.1 GCA_018825335.1 Patescibacteria group bacterium
ACAAAATATTAGCGGTTTCGAGCGACACATAAACGCTTTCTCCGACGAGGACATCAAGAACATGCAGAATGAAATAAAGAAGCAATACGGCGCCCGTCTGACCGCCCGAAAGAAAGTTTCCGCCCGCCAAATGCTTTATCTACTGCGTGACGCCGAGTACGCCCGATCAGGCTACAACAATCAGGCCCAGCGCATGAAACTGGCTTTTATAGATGCAGACGACCTTATCGCCGATGCAAGGAACAAGAATCTTTATAATTCCGTGAATAATGAATTGAGCGAATATCTTGGGGGTACCACTCTTGGCAGCCGTGCCCTGAATCTGGCATCCAAATATCTTAAGGCTAAATTTAGACCGGAACATATTTTCAGGGGGCAGGATGTTATTGACCGCATTACCGGAACTGTTAAAGGCATGGAGGTTTTCCATGGTCTAAAGCCGGATATGTCGCGCGCGGAGCTGCAATATTTTGCGGATTCCAATGGGATTTCACCGCTTCAGCTAAAACAGTTCAAGGAGCACATGGCTGAAGGACTTAAAGGCTTTACCATGGCGAATATGGAGGGCAACGTTGAACTTTATGACATAGACTCCCCCGGCATGGAGCAGCTTATTAAGATGATGCAGCGTCTTGGCTCTACAAAAGCGTCCGAGGAAGCTTTTGCCCATGTTAATCAAATGGAAGGTAACAAGCACGAGCTGATGATCGCTTATCTTGATGAGTATGAGAAAAAAGAGCAGCAGGAAGACAAAGATGTGATCGAAAAAATTCGCGATAAATGTGCAGACTGGAAGCAATGGTTTTCAAGAAAAGTACTGCAAAACACTTTTGGAGAGCGCTATCGGGATGCCCGTAAATTGAAGAAGGAAAAGAAAATGGGCGAAGGTGAGTTTCAGGAGTATCTGCGCGGCAATAATTTATTGGCAGTCGGAGGGATGATGGCTTCGGCGGTTACGGTTGCGGAAATGGCGCAGAGCGCCAGGAATAAGGCAAATTGGACGTGGGAAAAGGTTAAGGGTGGAAGCGGATGGACTTATGACAAAGGTAGCAGGGCGCTTGGGCTTGCATGGGAAAAGGCACTGCGTCCTTTAGCAAAAAATACGCTGGTTAAACCTGTGGAATATTTAATTGTGAAACCGGTAAAATGGACCGCTGAAACTGCATGGAAGATTGCGGCATTCCCATTTGTGTTTGCAGGATCCAGGGTCAAAAAGGCCTGGAATTGGGCTGCCAGCAAAGAGGCCAAAGCCTGGGCCTGGGCGGGCGGCAAAAATCCGGCCGGCGGGTAATCTTCATCAATCAATAAATAAAAATTAAAAAAACAATATGACAAATAAAGCAAAACCCCAATACTTCGATGTTGATAAATTCGTTAGCGAAGTGATAGCGGAAATGAAGCTTGGCGACGTTCCGGCGGAGCAAGTGGAGCTACTGAAAGATCGCATTTCCACCCGGCTCAGCGACCGAATTATGGCAACGACTCTGGGCGCTTTTAAAGAACGTGAAACTAAACTTTTTGAATCAATGCTTGTCGATCATCCGGAACTGGACGAGCTGGATGTTATTATGATTATTTCTCCTCAAATTGAAGGACTTAAAGAGAAACTGGAGGAAGAGATTAATTCCCTTTTCGGGGAGCTGACTTATGCCGCTTCGCGGCTTGATAATATTTTGCATTCATCTACCAATAATTAATTTAACATGCCAATCAACCCCGATGACTTTATGACACCCGAACCTGCTCCGCAGGATCCCGTTCTTGTGAATCAGTTTGAGCAGTTTGTGGATGATGTTGTAGACGTAGTTGCAAAGTGTACCCAGTCCGAAGTTGAAAGGATAATTAAAGACGAATCTATTGCAGTGAATAACAGAACCACGTACGGCGCCACATTAATGGCCAGATTCGGCCGCGAGGTGCGCGAGAAACTGGCGCGACGCAGGCGTAGACAATAAAAATAAAAAATAACAAAAATAAAAATGGCGGAAAAACAGGACTCAAACCAGATTGAACAGCAGCTTTATGAAGCGGCGGTGGAGGAGGCGGTGGATAAGGTTTCGCGGCTCGCGAAAAATAAGGTCGACGAGGCGGATGGGCTTATTGATGAATTATTAAATAATGCCCAGCTGGAAGGCAAACACGAGCTTACATTCAGAGGTGAAGTGCTGCGTAAAATTTCCGAAAAGAAACAGGCGGCGGAAGATGGGCGCGAGAAACAAATCCTGGAAAAATTTGAGGGGCAGGTTGTTAAAAGAAGCGGACAGCTTAGGTTTGCCGGCATTGACGAAAATGTAAAAATATATGCGAGGGGCGGCAACCTTTATCGCCGCGTTTTCGGGAAGCGTTATAATGCGGATGATGTTCATGATTTACTGCAGGATGTTCAGAAAACTGAAAATGATATTGAGAAGAGGAAACTGGAAATTGAAATGTTGAAGGCTAAAGTGGACGCGTCCAAGAATGTTCTTAGAAACGCGCGGTTTATGTTTAAACAAAAGCGCAAAGGACGTATTTTCGCTGGTTATTTTAAGGATGCGGCAAATAGTCTTAAGGCTTCTTATTATCAAAAACAACGAGCGAAAGATGAGTTTGCATCTGGTGATAAGGCAGGAACAAAGGATATTGAGAAAAAATCCAGGCAGCTTGAAAGAAAGCAGGCTGTTTTGGATAAACTTATGGCTAAAATTGAGGCCCGGCGCCAAAACGGCCGTGATGTGTTTAACAGACAGTTTGGGGCGCAGGTAGAGGTTTTACAGAAAATGAGCGGTGAATTACTAAAGCAAGAGGCTGATCGTCTAAGAGACGATGTTAAAAAATTCGGCCAAGTTGCAGGAATAGTTCATTTTGAATATTTTTTAAATGAGGCTCTTGGCATTGCCCCCCAGAAAGGTGAATATCTTGCGGATATTGGATACAGCGCCCCCACAACGCCACTGGAAATTGCGAAAGAAAAGGCTCAATTTGGGCGGTGGCTTGAGTTTGTACTTCATGAAACTCCATCGGCTCATCTGGTAGCGCAAACACTGGAAATAATGCGGAATAAAATGCCGAGTGAATTAGTGGATATTCTTCAAAACAGAAATGTCGATAAGGTTGAGACCCAGAAATATGAGCTTCGCTTTCTATTCAGCGGCAGGGATACTACCAATGCGCCAATCCTGGACAAATCCAGAAGAGCGAAACCCGATCCGGATACAATAGTGCGATTTTTGCGTTATTCAAAAGATCATGATTTAAGCGGTATGGGTAATCTTAATTCTATTATTCAAATTTTTGCCAAAGACTGGCCCAAAGATTATACGGCAAACGATTTTGATTATGTTTTGCCTTTCATTAGACAAGGGAAGGAGGCTCCGCAAAAAGAGGTTAAATCCGCAGAAGGAAAAGTTGAACTTAATCGATCACAGCAAAAAGTTTTTGAAGAAATTTGGTGGTCCGTTTTCGGAACAAAGGCATCCGAGAAAGAAATGTGGGATTTTGCAGAGCAGATGAAAAAGGAATTTGCGGATAAATATGATGTTGAAATTAGTCGATTTTTAAATAGTTCAATTAGTCACGATTTATTGAGGTTTCTTTATACAGGTAAATTTGAGGGAACAGAGATTGTGACTGATGGCAATAAGCTTTTAAAGCACTTACCGGATGATTCTTCCAAAGTTTTTTTTAGTGAATATTTGAAAATAAAACAGCTCCTTTCACACAAATACATGGACAGGAAATTATTATTAAAAATGCTTAAGGAACTGCCGGATCAACCTGAATTTATTGCCGACGGCATAAGCTCTCTTGATGCTGACATGTTTGAGAAGTTGTATAATGAGTGCAAAAAAAGTAAATCGAAAAAAAATAAATAGGCGTCATTACCAAAAGGCCCGCGCACACAAATTTAATTAACACCCAATCCCCATGAACGACCAACAACAAATACAACAATTCCTTGAAGACCTAAAAAACAGCGGGCTGCCCGATGAAAGGGTGGAATTCTGGGCGCGAAAAATGGCTTCGGACGATTTTAGTGAAACGGATGAAAACGCTTTTGAGGCCGAAATGAAGGCTCATCTTTCAAGGATTGAGGAAGACCTCCGGTTTGTGGAAGGTGAGAAAGATGAGCTGGAGGAGGAAAAGCGTGAGTATTTGGAGGAGGCGCTCCCCTCTTTGCGCGAGGGCGTAAAAGCGGCTCCGGCGGAGATGGAAGCGGATTTTAACCAGTTTAAGTCGGGTGTTCTGGCAGATGAAAAGGTTGCCATGGATGCAATCGAGGGCATCCGCCATGAAAAGGAATCCTCCCAAATCGACGCTATTCGCAAGGGTCTTTCTAAATAGAGGGATTTCATGCTATAATATTACGATATTATAGTCTTTTAAGCATGGGAAATTCTACGGAACTCTTAAATCAGATCCGCAAGCAGGACGAAAAGCAGAAGGTGGCGGAAAGCCCCGAGAACGAATCGCTGCATCCGCATAGGATTTCCAATTATCTGGAGGCCAATAATATTGACGCGAAGAATTTTGGCGACCGGTTTAATTTTAGTACGGCGCTGGATATTTTGCGCGTGAAGAAAACCCCCGGCGAGGCGGCAATGGAAAAGGAGCTTGTGTCGGCGAAAGATTTTCTGGATAAGGCCGGACTTGATGGAGCAAAAATGCTAAGCGACTATGACGCGGATACTTTTAAATCGAACCTGGATAAAGGGCTTTTGGCCAGTGGCGGGTTAAATCAGAAAGACCTTATCATCAACGCCCATGACAAATATCTTTTAATCAGAAGTCTTGCTTTTAGACGGCTTTCGATTCAGGAGCATTTTACGGGTGTGCGCGAGGACAAAAAGCTGGATGCGACGGGCGAATTGAAGGACAGCTTTAATGGGGTTGTTAAGGATGTTAAGGCTAATTTTGCGAAGATGAGTTCCAAAGAAAAGACCATTGCGGTCGGCGCGCTGGTTATTGGCGCGGTGTGGCTTTTTTCGCAGTCGGACAATCCAAAAGTGCAGAAGGTTAAAGACGGGCTATGGACGGCCGCCAAAGTTGTGGGAGCGGGCGTAGGGTTTAATTATGTTTTCAAAATGTTTACCGGAAAAACGGCCTGGACGGCGGCCAGTGATTTTGCGGGTAAGACCGCGGGAAGCGAAGGTTTCTGGCAGAAATCTTTTAACACCGATCCGGAAAAGGCCGAGATATTAGAGAAGAGCGTGGCTTACATGGGAGATCATGACATTATGGATCTGGAGAAGCTGTGGCGGGAAGCCAAGGCCAATGGGTCGAACAAAATCCGTCTTGCAACCGTGGCCGCGAGCGACATGGAGGAAGAGGAAATTTTTAGCGCGGTGGACACTTTTTTTAGAAGGTTTCCATCCGAGAGCATCACTAAAAAATACAAGAACTGGCCGAAGGAAAGCAGAAACTGGAGGAGTGTCATAAGCAACGAAATGACCGAGGACGGGCGGCTGGATTATAAGGAGAACATTGCATCGAGAACTTATGATAATGTTAGATATGCTCTGTCCAACGGCTATAACTGGCTTGTTGCGGACGGATTCGGGGTCAGCGCTTATCTTTACAAAAAGGCGTGGGGGCGCGATGGGACGGAGGCACAGGTTAAGAACTGGATGAAGGAGTATCTGGAAAAAGTTGTGGAGAATGAGGCGGGGCTCGGGAAATATCTGGATGATAAGTTTAAGTCGAAAATTGGCGGGCATTATAAGGATGTTGCAGAGGGTCGCGGGCAGGAGGACAAAACCAAAATGGTCAAGTTTATTGAAGCTCCCGGGGACAGTATTTATGTTATGAGCACGGTGAAGTTAGATAACGCGGCCGGCAACGAAAAGGCGCTGGGAGATGCCATGAAGCTGGCTCAAAGTCAGGTCATGGATTTTCTTGCGGATAGGTTTCCGGAGCATAAGGA
>JAHJEW010000068.1 GCA_018825335.1 Patescibacteria group bacterium
GCCTTATGCCTGCAGTCCGCGCACACGTGCGGCAGCGGCAAATCCGCCCCGCGATAAAACGCCAGCTCCTGCGCAATAATCTTGTATCCCTTCCCGCAATCTTCACATCGCAGCACATCACCAAATATCGAATCCGTAACCTCAGCAATCGTCTCCACCGCTTTTTTGGCCCCGCCTTGGCGGGGCGCTTCTTCCCTGTCTTTCCACTTAAGTCCCATGCCCGCGCACTCCTCTTTTTTTAAAGGATAATACACATTCGCGATCGTCTCATTGTAGCCGAAAGGGCTTATCTGCGCCGGAAAAAATTCCCCCCACTCGCCCGCCTGCCGCATATGTTCAATAATCTTCGGCACCAGCTCATCATACTCCTCCTTCGTATACTGCTTGTTCATTATGCAATATTTCGCATGCCGCAAACCGACGCATCCAAAAAGCTGCGTGCTCCCGGACAAACAAAGTTTGCTGTAATAAACGTCGCTGACCCCGCTCCAGATCTGATCGCTGAAACAAATATTCCGCACGCTGTCGCCAATCTCATGGCAGTTATAACTGAACTCCGCGCCCTTGTCTCCGCCGAAAATACAAACATCGTGAACCTTTTTCATGTTGTATGAGCTGATCACATTCTTGCAGTCCTGGGAGTTGATAAGGTCGAAGCAGTTGTGACAATTCTGCGTATTGGAAACATAATCGCCGTCCGAATTTTCATTCTGGATACCGTGCATAAACTTCCGTGAAAACTGTAAAGTGTAGTCCGTGAATTTCCTGCGCATCTGCTTTAAGCCGCTTGCCGCAGCCACATTAACCTCCCGCACTTTCCGCTCATACTCCTCTTTTGCGCATTTTTTATTCAGAAAAAAGTACTCCTTATTCTTCAGATTAACGCACCCGAAACAGTTTTTGCAGCCGATGCAATCTTTCAAAAACCACGAATCGCTGCAGTTAACGCAGTCCTGCGAAAACTTTAAATTGTAGCAGTTCTGGCAATCGGTACATTCATAGCAAAGCTCCGACTGCACAATGTTCAAAGTATCCATACAGTCGCGGCAATAATTCACATAATTTCCGTAATAGCAATTTTCGTCGTGGGCCGCCTCAAAAATCAAATAGCAGTTCTTGTTCCACCCCGCCTGATTAACAAATTCACTGTTTTGGTTGGATAAAACCGACAAAGCCAGCTGCGGAACATCTTTCATCAGCTCCTCAAATTGCTCAAAAAACGGCCGTGAAAAATCAAAATCCCGTCCATACTGTTTCGCGTCCCACTTGTCCGAATACCAGTAATCGCTGTGATAAGCCTTAAACGGCTTATCGGGAGAAAACACGGACAAAATCCGTTTACCCGTACCGTCGCACTTACGAAAATAAAGCGTCCTTTCATTACGCCACGCCAGTCGCTGCTGCTGTCGGCAGTCCGGGCATTTCTCAGGCGCCGGAATCTCATATTTCTTCCCATTAAACACGGGCGAAAGCTCATTATAGAAAGCCAGATCTTCCTCACTCACGTCATACGCGGCCATACATTTTCTACAGTTTTTTTGCATGATAAAAAAAGTAATACTGAAAAGCACTATACCGCCACAAAATCCCAGCCACAAATGCAGGACGCTCTCAAATTCAATATAATGTGGGCCGCGGTCTAGTGGGCACTTTACGAAACTTTCTACATTTCCCAAAATAAAACGCACTTTCCAGCCACTCAAGTTTTGCTTTTGTGGATGAGTATTTACAATGCTTTAACCTTTGCAGATCAATGCCTGATTTCACGTCGTCTTTGATTAATTTTTTACACAATTTCATAGGTTTTTTAATTCAATAAGTGAATTTAAATCAAAAATATCCTGCTCACGACTGGCTTTCTTTTTCATCTTAATAAGATCATCCAAGCAAATAATGGGAATATTCATATAATAAATGAAAATCATTGTCAGTACACCACAATCCAATAATCACCTGCCGGCAAATGCCTGTTAACTTTTGTTTTCAATGGATTGCCCCTATAATAGGGGTTGTATTTATTAAACAAAATTTTCAATGGTGGCAAAAAAGGAAACTCAAAAAAAGGCTTCTCCAAAACACGGCGGCGGCATGCTGCTCTCGATTGCATTAAGCGCCGCGCTGGCGGCCGCGGCCGGATACTACGCGACCCACAAACAGGAAGTCGACAAGGAAGCCAAAAAACGAATCGACCAGCTTGCGAAAGCATACAAAGAAACAAGACCGAAAGTGGAAAAACGGGTTAAGGAGGTTTGGGGGGAAGTCAGCGACGAAGCAGTCGCGGTTTACATGGACGTCCGCGGCCTTGTATTACACTCGCTGGAAGAGGAAAACCTGAAAAAGACCGGCAAGATGCTGCGCGCGCAGTACGACCACGTGGTTGAAGCGGCGGTTGAAGAGGCGCGAAAATCAGGTCTTTTAAACAAGGACATAGAGAAAAAACTGGA
>JAHJEW010000069.1 GCA_018825335.1 Patescibacteria group bacterium
AAGATCTTTCTTTTTCAGGATAAAAAGATTCAATTTGTTTTAGACTAAGCATTTTGCATTAATTTAAGGAGAATATTTATGCGACGCGTAAGTTTATCATTATCTATATATTCAAGCATTTTCCGTAGATCGCCCGGGCTGATTTTTTCACGGAATGAATCTTCATTAAAACGCATTTCTTCAATTGCTCCTTTTTTATCAAGCCTGCTGCTGTGATAAAAAAAATCCAGTACGGCCTTTTCAGGCGAAGCCATTTTTACACAGTATCCATTAAATTTTTCTAAATTATATCCAAAAAAAAGTCTTGAACTGATTTTATGGTAATTGAAGGCGGCAAGATGAGCATTAAATGAATATGTTCTTTTTGTTGAAACGCTTGTTATTCCATAAACAGCCTCCGGAATCAGCCCATGGTAACTCAGCGCGGTTTCCAGGGAAACGTAGGAAGGATCATAAATTTTATTTGCGATTAAGTAGAGAAGCGGCTCATTAACCGCGACATCGGTAAAAATGTAGTATTTGTTTACAATTTTTTTTATATAGCCCTTCTTTTGCCAGTCATTAAGCCGGCCCCTATAGAAATTTGGAGCGATCGGCCTAATATCTTTAAGAGAAAAAATCGGAAATGCGCTCATTAATTGTTTGAATTGAAGAAATCTCACAGCCAAAAAATTATAATATATTTCGGAAAAATACGAAAAAGCATAACAATACGAAATAATCATAGCAGAGAATGGATATGCCCGCAAGATATGGGGGTAGGATTTTGGCTTAAACCCATCATCTACCCTGTAACGGTCGTGCCATTTTCAAAACACAGGAGGGTAAGATTGCGGAGAGGTTGTAGGCAACATCAAATGTTGGACAGCCATGGTGCGGGGCGCGGATTCCTTATCAATTTTTTAGAATTTCTTAATGCTGCATCGCTAACATGAGGCTGAATTTTTTGCGTATAAAGCATCGAACAATTAGTAACGGGAGATCGAATAATAATAGTTCCCACGCTGGTTTATATAGAGATCATAAATAATCTATATCGCCTAAAAATTAAAAATAACAAAATCAATTGGGTCGAAAATTTTTTGAGACGGGGAAAAGTTATTCATATATGCCATTCAACTTCATCTTTCTGGCTTAACGAAATAGCTCCACTTATGGAAAAAGTCGACCTGCGTTCACATGATCTCATTATTTTGGCACATGCGATTAAATATCAGACGCAGCTCATAAGTTTTGACAATAAAATGGGTATGGCCTATAAAAAAATCAGCAATAATAATTATTGATATGAACACACAAAAAATTGTCGGGAAAAAGAAAAAGAATTTGAAGGTAAAAAAGTACAGTTTGCGTGAAATGCTGGAATATGTTGAAAAAAACTTTGAGAAGCATCCAAATTTGAACGTTGTTGAATGGATGGAAAAGCACGGACGGTAGAGGCTTTGGGCGTAATCGCCGAATAATGAAGAAAACAGACTAAATCATGATCCCGGATGAAAGGATCGAAGCCGGAATGCTTTTTATTAGAGGGAAAAAGGTAATGATGGACAGAGATTTGGCGACACTTTATGGTGTGGAAACACGGGCTCTTAATCAAGCAGTAAGAAGAAATATCAGGCGCTTCCCTGACGATTTTATGTTTCAGTTAAATGAGAATAAAATCGAAATATGGAACTCAAGATATGGCTTTGCACAGCTGAATAATTTGAGATCACAATTTGTGATCTCAAATCGTGGAGGTAGACGATACCTTCCTTATGTCTTTACGGAACAGGGCATAGCAATAAACAGGATAGGTTTTAGGTTGGATGGCAATCGAGAAAAACAATAGGCAAAATCGCGGAGAGGTTGTAGTGGGGCTATTAGTGCGAATATCTATCCAGGCGAATAATTTCCACTGAAGTTTTGTTTTTCTTTAGCATCAACAAAAACAAATCAACATCAAGCTCAAGATCGCTGAGGATACTACGTAATAAACCTAGGCATGATTAAACTGTTACTTCAAGTTGTTGAACTCCAATGAATTTTGTCGTGGAAACGGCCAGTTTCTCCTTCTTTTGAACTTCCAGACATAAGGAAATAGCCTCTTTTATACGAGTATAGAGCTGGGACAATGTTTTTGCCTGCGTGTGACAACCGGGAAGATCGGGCACTCTGGCAAGATAAACACCATCTTCATCCTGTTCAATGATTACAAGAAAATTTTGCGCCTTCATTTTCATATATTCAAAATTCATATTATCGTGCTTAGATTCTAACAATTAACAGCAATTTAGCAAAGATAGATTATGAACTAATAAGTTTTTATTAAATTCTGGCAATATCCGGAAAGATACAGCTATAATGAGCTCACCATGAAATCGGCAATAACAATAGATAACATTGGCAAAACATTCAAAGTCCCGCATGAACGGCGGGACACTTTGAAGGAAAGTTTGCTCGGGATCGGGCGCAGGCGCACGTATGAAGATTTTAATGTGCTTAAGGACGTAAATATTGAAGTGAACAGCGGTGATTTTGTAGGGATAGTGGGGAAAAACGGCAGCGGGAAGAGCACACTTTTGAAGCTGATTGCGGGGATATACAGGCCGACCAACGGCAGTGTGAGTGTTCATGGCAGGATCGCCCCGTTTCTGGAGCTCGGGGTGGGATTTCAGCCGGAACTTTCCGCCCGCGAAAATATTATTGTTAACGGAACTTTGCTCGGCCTTACCCGCAAACAGATAAAAGAAAAGTTTGCTGAAATCGTGAAATTCGCGGAAATCGAAAACTTTCTGGATCTGAAAATAAAGAACTATTCATCCGGTATGAAGGCGCGTCTGGCTTTTGCCATAGCCAAAGAGGCGGATGCGGACATTTATCTTTGCGACGAGGTTCTGGCGGTGGGGGATGAAAGCTTCCAGAAGAAGTGTCTGGAAGTTTTTGATGCTTGGAAAAAGGCGGGGAAAACGATTATTTTGGTTAGCCACAACGCTTCGCAGATTGAACAATTGTGCAGCCGGGCCATGCTTTTGGACGGAGGATCGGTGGCCATGGAGGGCAGCCCTGTTGAAGTTATCGCCGAATATCATCGTAGGATGGCGGCCGCAGGCCGTGATCTTTAGGTTTGAAAAAATCGGTGAAACATGATAAACATGATGTCCAAGAGAAAAATGAAGATTTTGTCATGAATCGAACAGAAAAAAACATACTTCCGCCTGATTTATTTTCACGAAACGAAGTCATAGCTTATCTAACCGGAAAACTGGCCGGGCGGGAAGGTCTGCGCGTTTTGGACGTGGGCGGATATATGGGCAGGCTGGAGCTATTTTTGCCTGAGGGAACGGCTTTTACGATCCTGGATCAACTGCCGCGGCCCGAGGGCGAAACGGCGGCATATATTCAGGCGGACGCGCAAAAAATCCCATTTTCGGACAAAAGTTTTGACGTGGTAATCGCTTCCGACATGCTGGAGCACGTTGATAAACCTTTCAGGGCTCCGATAATCAGGGAAATGCTGCGCGTGAGCAAAAATCATGTAATTATTGGAGTTCCGTGCCACAGTGATCTGCTGGAAAAAGCCGAAAGCGCGGTAATGGATCAATACAAAATCCTCACCGGCAGAGACCATCCATTTCTGTCCGAACACGGTACATACGGCCTTCCGGAAGAATCGAAAATTGAAGAGATTCTGCGCAAAGAAGGTGTTAACTATGCCCTCGTCAAAGAGGGCAATTTAATGAACTGGTACATTCAGCAGCTTTACGCGGTGGTGCAGTACAGGGAAGACTTGGCCGACAAGAAATATGAATTTTTCCGCTTTTTTAACGATAATCTGGGAGAGCTGGGCAATACCAGGGCGCCGACGTACAGAAGTATTTTTGTGATTGCGAAATCCGGGCCGATTCCGCAGCAGGAAATAATTCAGGAACTGCAGCAGCGGAATATGTGGAAGCCGGCACGCTTTATGGAAGCCCTGCAAAAAGCTTTCAACGATTTAAGGCTTGTGATAGGAGAAAAGGAGGGGGATGCGGAGCGTCTGGCGCATGCACGGGCCGAGCTGGAAAAACTGCAGATTGAGTTTGAAGAGGAGAAAGTAAGCCACAGTCGGACGCATCAGCTTCTGCGGGATAGTGAAGGCAGGGCGCGTGAGCAGAACGAAAGACTTGAAAAAGCCAGGGAAACGCTGGGTACTTACAGGGAGGCCGTTCAGGAGGCAAGAACTTTTCTGCAGGAAAAAGAAAAAACAATTGTTTTTTTAAAAAACATTCTTGAAGAAAAAGATGAAAAAATTTCGGTGCTGGAAAAGTGGAGTGAAGAAACGCGGGGCGAAATGCAGCTAATGAAAGTGGAAGCGGAAAGAAGAGAAAAGTTTATTTTGCTGCTGAATGAAAAGATAGAGGAGGGAAATCGGGAAGTGGATAAGTTGAAAAAACACATCCATCGCGGGGAGGAGGCGATGGCCGAAAGAGACACGCAGCTGCGCGAAACCGGAAGTCGGGCTGACACGCTTGAAACGGAGCTGGAAAAGCACAGGGCATCATTGCTGGAAATATACGGTTCACGCGCATGGAAGGTGATTATGGCTTATTCGAGGGTTAAAACGGTTTTTTGGACCCGGCCGCTAAAGCTTATTAAAAAAGGTTATGAAATTTTTGTGCACCTTGGACCTGCGGTTTTTTGGCGGAGACTGATTGGAAAAATTGCAAGGAGTGCAAAGAGGGGCGGAGTGGAAGGCGATTGGGCGGGAGGCATGGAACCATACAATAAATATATTGAAAATGAGCGGATGGCATGGTCATCACGCGGGAAAATTGCGAAAGAGATACGGGAGTTTGAATACAAACCTGTAATAAGTATTGTAATGCCGGTCTATAATGTTGAAGAAAGATGGCTTAGAAAAGCCATAGAATCGGTTCGCGGACAGTGGTATGGACGATGGGAACTTTGCATTTGCGATGACGCGTCCACGGATTCGCACATTAAACCGGTTCTGGGAGAATACGCAGTAAAAGATTCGCGCGTAAAAGTTGTTTACAGGGATAAAAACGGCGGCATTGTAAAAGCCACGAACGCGGCGTTGAAACAGGCGCAGGGTGCATATGTGGGCTTTCTGGATAACGATGATGAACTTGCGCCGCAGGCGCTGTATGAGGTGATTAATGCGCTTCAGGAAGCGAAATATGACCTTGTTTACAGCGATGAAGACAAGCTGGATATGGAAGGAAAGCTGGAAGCGGAAGGCATACGCTGCGAGCCATTTTTCAAACCGGACTGGTCGCCGGATTTATTGCTGTCGCATAATTACATTTGCCATTTTGCCGTTTATAGAAGAAAAATTTTAAATGAACTTGGTGGACTGCGGGAAGGTTTTGACGGCAGTCAGGATTACGATTTGCTGCTGCGGTTCACGGAAAAAGCGGGCAGGATAAAACATATTGCGAAAATTTTATACCACTGGAGAAAAATCCCCGGGTCGGCCGCGGCGCGAACGGAAGCAAAACCGTACGCTTTCGATGCTGCAAAAAAAGCGCTTGCGGACGCGGTGCGGCGCCGCGGCATCAAGGCGGATATTACAGATGGGCAGTGGAAGGGATCATATAGAATAAAGCGAAAAATTGATGGTGAACCGCTGGTAAGTATTATCATCCCATTCAAAGACAAGATTGAGGTATTGAAGCCGTGTCTGGACAGCATCCTTACCAAAACAACCTGGAAAAATTACGAGATATTACTTGTGAACAACCGCAGCGAGCTATTGAAAACCGCGGAATACCTGGAAGAATTGTCCGCTCGGGATGAAGCGGGGGCGCAAAATGACACGCGGCCGCGGATTCATATTCTGTCTTACGACAAGCAGTTCAACTTTGCGGAAATAAACAATTTCGCGGCGGAGCGGGCCGCCGGACAGTACCTTATTTTACTCAACAACGACACGGAAGTTATTACGCCTGACTGGATTGAAAACATGCTGGAGCACGCGCAGCGGCCGGAGGTTGGCGCGGTTGGCGCCAAACTGCTTTTCCCCGGAAATAAAATTCAGCACGCCGGAGTGCTGATTGGAATCGGAGGGATTGCGAATCACGCTTTTCTTAAGCAGGAAGCATTTGAAAACGGATATTTCGGCCAGGCCAATGTAATAAAAAACTATAGCGCGGTTACGGGCGCCTGCATGATGGTAAGCAAGAATCTCTATGAAAAAATGGGCGGCCTGGACAATGAAAATCTTGGGGTCGCGTTTAACGACGTGGACTTTTGCCTTAGACTAAGGGAGAAAAATTATCTGGTCGTATATACGCCATACGCGCAGCTCTATCATCACGAATCAATGACGCGCGGTTACGAAGTGGAGATCCGGGAAGTAAAGTATATGCAACAAAAGCACGGATCGTTAATAAAACGGGGTGATCCGTATTATAATCAAAACCTTTCGCGCGAGCGGTTTGATTTCAGCCTGCGGACTACGGATGCGGTAAAAAAAGATTAGTCCCGAAAAGTTTTTGCATCAAGCGCGCCGCCGGCCAATACCAAGGTATTTGAATCCGTGTTTTTGTACTTCCGCCGGTGAAAGGCAATTTCTTCCATCCACAATAAGGGGATTCCTAAGCGCTTTTTTAATCTTGGCAAAATCCGGAGTGCCAAATTCCCGCCAGTCTGTAAGGATCAGGAGGCAGTCAGCGTCTTTAAGAATGGAAGTAGCACTGGTGCCGAAATTAACTTTTGTTTGAAAAAGCTCTCTGAATTTATTCATTGCGGCCGGATCGAATACATGCACTTTCGCGCCGTTTTTAAGCAGAGCGCGGATTATTGGAATTGATGGAGCATCGCGCAGGTCGTCGGTATTTGGCTTGAAAGAAAGGCCCCAGACCGCAATTTTTTTGCCTCTAATTTTTAAGAGTTCATTGCGCAGAACCTCCAGTATCCTGTCCGGACGCCGGTCGTTAATATGTTTTACAGCTTTTAAAAGCCGTAAATTCAGTCCGGCTTTTTTACCGTGGGCAATAAGGGCATGTAAATCTTTCGGGAGACAACTGCCGCCGAATCCGGCGCCGCTTTGCAAATAATTATGGCCGATGCGCGGATCGAATCCCATTGCGTAAGCAACTTCGGTAATGTCCGCGCCGACTTTTTCGCAATAGTCCGCCAGTTCATTTGCAAAAGAAATGCGCGTTGCCAAAAAAGCATTGGACGCGTATTTGATTATTTCCGCGTTGCGCAGCGAAGTGTAGATAATGGGAACCGAGTCGTCGTAACGGAAAATTTTTGAAAGCATTATCTCTATTTTTGTCTTTGATGAGGAATGACTTGATGCCTGCTCCAGGCCGAAAACCACGCGGTCCGGATTCATAAAATCATCCAGCGCGGTACCCTCGCGAAGAAATTCCGGATTGGAGATTACGGAAAAATTCGGGATGAATTCTTTACGCTTTGTTGCAGAGAGAAAGCTTTTTTCAATAACCTGGCGTATTTTTTCACTTGTCCCAACAGGTACTGTGGATTTGTTGATAAATAGTTTCTGATTTTTTTTATAGGCGTCCGTGCCACCGGCCATAAACCTTCCAAAGTCACCGGCGACTTTCAAAACCGCCCTCAGATCCGCCCTGTTCCTTCTTCCGCGCGGTGTTGCCACTGCGCAAATAATTACATCACTATCCAGAATCGAGCGTTCAGCATCAGAGGAAAAAGAAAGCCTCTTACGGGCCAGATTACGTTTTATCAGTTTATCCAGTCCGGGCTCGAAAAAAGGACAGCGTCCGCGCTTAAGAGCTGCAAGCTTGGCGGCATCGGTATCTATTCCAAGTACTAGGTTACCCATCTCCGCCAACCCGACGGCGGTGGTGAGCCCTGTGTAGCCGCAGCCAAAAACAGCTATTTTCATACCTTTCATACCTTAAAGGTAAATTTAGAAATATTTAAGGTCAACATGGTACAAATACACTATATTTTACAAAATTAAAATGCCATCCAAAAAAAGAAACTTTGTTTATAAAACTATCCATCATGTCTACAACCGGGGAATACTTAAGCAGGTAATCTTTAAGGACAGACAAGATTACAAGAGTTTTTTAAAAAGAATAAGGAAATATAGACAAAAATATCCTGTTGAAATAAAGGCTTACTGTCTAATGCCGAACCATTTCCATTTTTTATTGCAGGAAATTGGATTTGAGAATCCTTTTATTCCAAGGTTTATGCAGCAGCTGCAAAACTCCTATGCTAAATATTATTCACAGAAATATAGTCATTCCGGGAGAGTGATGCAGGGGACATATAAAAGTAAACAAATAAAAAATGAAAAACACTATTACGAAGTATTTGAATATATCCACGATAATCCAATAAAAGCGCAGCTGGTAAACAAAAAAGGACAGTGGGAATTCAAGTCACCTTTAAGGTGGAAATAGACACCTTTAAGGTCATGTGCCCTCTTGCCAGCCGGAAAGATATTTATTTTGTTTTTCAGTGAGTTTGTCTATGCTTACGCCCATCGCGGAAAGTTGCAGGCGGGATATTTTCAGGTCGATTTCTTCGGGGAGGAGATGGACGCCGGGTGCAAGGCCGCCGCGTTTCTTGAGAAGATATTCAACCGCAAGGGCCTGACCGCAGAATGACATGGACATAACTTCGCTCGGGTGGCCCTCCGCGGCGGCCAGATTGGCGAGCCGGCCTTCGGCCACAAGGTAAACAATTTTGCCGGACGGCAGACTGTATTCGTCCAGAAAAGGGCGCACGCGGCGCCTCTTTTTAGCCAAAGAACCCAGCGCGGGAAGATCAATCTCCGTATCGAAGTGGCCGCTGTTGACCAGAATGGCACCGGATTTCATTACGCGGAAATGTTCGCGGCGCAGAACTTCGCAGTTACCGGTAACAGTAATGAACAGGTCGCCGAGGGGCGCGGCTTTCCGCATGGGCATGACGGAAAAACCGTCCATCGCAGCCTGCAGCGCTCTAAACGGTTTTACCTCGGTCACAATGACCCGCGCCCCGAGGCCCGCGGCGCGCAGCGCCACACCTTTTCCACAGCTTCCGTAACCCGCAACCACCACTGTCTTTCCGGCAATAAGCACATTGGACGCCCGCAAAATCCCGTCAATCGTCGACTGCCCCGTCCCGTAATAATTATCCATCAAATGCTTCGTGTCATTATCGTTAACGGCAATAATCGGATACATAAGCGCACCCGCTTTCTCCATCGCGCGAAGCCTAATAATCCCCGTCGTCGTTTCCTCGCATCCGCCAATCATCCCCTTTAATAGTGAACGATGATTTTTATGGATCTCCGTAACAAGATCGCATCCGTCATCAATTGTAATATTCGGTTTAAAAGCAATAACCTTCTTTAAATAATCGTAATACTGCTTACGTGTTTCGCCCTTATGACCGTAAACAGCTGTGCCCTCGTGCGCCAGCGCCGCGGCCACATCATCCTGCGTGGACAAAGGATTGCATGACGCAATCGCAACCTGCGCCCCGCCATCACGAAGAGTGCGTACAAGCACGCCGGTCTCTTTTGTAATATGCAGGGCCATACCGATCCGCACATCTTTAAACGGCTTGCGCTTGCTGAAATCGGCGCGAAGCTTCATCAGCGCCGTCATGTTTTTCTCGGCAAGTTCAAGATTGTTTCTGCCCTGCTCTATAACTTTGTTCATAAAGAATTTTTTAAAGCTTCGACTTTATTTAGTAGCTCCCAGTTGAATCCGTCCTCGCCGCCCCCAGCATCGCGCCCGAAATGACCGAAAGCCGCGGTGCGCTTGTAGATGGGCCTTCGAAGCTGCAGCTCTTCAATGATATTCAAAGGCCGGAAATCAAAATGCTCATGGATAAGCTCAAGAATTTTCTCATCGTCAACTTTGCCGGTGCCGAAAGTCTGCACGTGTAGTGCCAGCGGATCCGCCACGCCGATTGCGTACGCAAGCTGAATCTGACACTTGTCCGCCAGACCGGCCGCAACAACGTTTTTGGCCGCATAACGCGCATAATAAGAGGCGCTCCTGTCCACTTTCGTAGGATCCTTGCCCGAAAAACATCCGCCGCCGTGGGGCGCCATTCCACCGTAAGTATCAACAATAATTTTGCGCCCGGTTAAACCGCAGTCTCCGGGAGGTCCGCCGATAATAAACTTGCCCGTAGGATTAACATGGAAAACCGTTTCATCATCCAGTAAGTCGCCGCAAACGGGCTTAATAACATGCTCAATCACATCCTTTTTTATCCTGTCATGATCGACCTGCGGACCATGCTGCGTGGACACCAGCGCCGTGTGCACGCGCTTCGGCTTGCCGTTCTCATACTCAACAGTAACCTGACTTTTACCGTCGGGCCGCAGGTAATCCAATAGACCAGACCTTCTGACTTCGCCAAGTTTTTTGGCCAAGCCATGCGCCAGCATTATTGGCAGCGGCATTAACTGCGGAGTCTCATTGCAGGCGTAGCCAAACATTAAGCCCTGATCGCCCGCTCCTCCGGGATTGACTCCCATTGCGATATCGGGACTTTGCTCGTCAATTGCAGTAAGCACCGCGCACGCGTCCGCATCAAAGCCGTAAGTGGCGTCATTGTAGCCGATTTCTCTAAGCGTACCGCGCACGAGTTTTGGGATATCGCTGTAACATTTTGTGGAAATTTCCCCCGCGACAAGCACAAGTCCGGTTGTAACGATGGCTTCACAGGCGACGCGCCCCATTGGATCCTGACGCAATATATCATCCAGAACCGTATCTGAAATTTGGTCGGCTATTTTGTCGGGATGCCCGTCGGTTACGGATTCGGATGTAAAAAGAAAATTTGCCATAAATGTTTTTACTATTTCTTAAAAGACTGTATCGTTTTTTGTAGACCTTCATCAAGGCCAATTTTCGGCGCAAAGCCGTACTTTTCTGCGGCCAGTGAAATATCCGGACATCTTTTTTGCGGATCATCCTCGGCCGCGGGCGCATTGGAAATAATACTGTCTGAACCGGACAGAGTAATAATTTTTTCGGCCAATGTCTTGATGCTCACCTCCTGCGGATTGCCAAGATTAACGGCGCCGACAAACTCTTTTTCCTCCACCGACATGATCTTGATCAATCCGTCAACCATATCATCCACATAACAAAAAGAGCGTGTCTGGCTGCCGTCTCCGGTAATTTGTAGAGGTTCGCCCTCCAGCGCGCACCTGATAAATTCGGGGATAACGCGCCCGTCATGCCTGCGTATACGCGGTCCGTAAGTATTGAAAATACGCACAATTTTCAAATCGAATTTAAAATGCCGCTGGTAATTATAGGCCAGAGCTTCGGCAAAACGCTTGCCTTCATTATAGCAACTGCGCTCACTTAGAGTATTAACATTTCCGAGGTAAGACTCTTTTTGCGGATGCTCCTGCGGATTTCCGTAAACCTCCGAAGTTGAGGCAAGTAAAAAAGGAACACAAAGTCGCCCCGCAAGATCCAAAACATTCTTCGTTCCAAGAGAGTTGGTCATAATCGTCTGCAAAGGAATCTCTCTGTAATCAACCGGTGAAGCGGGTGAAGCAAGATGATAAATCTGATCCACCTTAAAGGCGGAGTTATTTTCAGTAAAAACGGCTGGCGGCTGCGTAATATCGTGCGTAATAAGGTGAAAATTTACACCTTTAAGGTGTTCAATGTTTTCAGCGCTGCCGGTAATGAAATTATCCACGCAGAACACCTCATGCGCTGCAGCCAGCAGCCGCTCGCAAAGATGACTTCCTATAAAGCCGGCACCGCCGGTGACGAGTATTTTCATGTAAACAAAAAAGCGAACGCATGATACACATAATTGCGGTTCTAAGCTATACTTGCCCCGTTATGATCAGCATAATAATTATCAATTACAACACCAGACACCTGTTAAAGCCTTGCCTGGAAAGCTTGATGGCCCAGGGAGAAAAAGACAGGGAAATTATTGTCATCGATAATAATTCCACGGACGGATCATGCGCTTACATGCGGGAGAATTTTCCTAAGCTCACGATCATCTGCAACGGCGAAAACACCGGTTACAGCCGCGCCGCCAATCAGGGCATAAAACTGGCCAAGGGAGAGTATGTCATGATCATGAACGCGGACATCAAATTTGAGCCGGACTATATAAAAAAATGTCTGGCGAAAATGCGGGAGGACGAAAAAATAGCTGCAATATGCGGAAAAATTTACAGGTACGATTTTGAAAACGACCGGAAAACAAAAATAATAGACACAGTCGGCCTGTTCTGTTTCAAGAACAGAAGGGTCATAGACGACGGTCAGGGACTGGAGGACAAGGGACAATTTGATGAAGAAAAAGAGGTTTTCGGGGTGTCCGGAGCATGCCCGATTTATCGCCGAAGCGCTCTTGAAGACACGAAAATCGGCAACGAATACCTGGATGAAGACTTCTTTATGTACAAGGAAGATATTGATCTCTCGTGGAGGATGCGTCTGTTTGGCTGGAAATGTTATTACCTGCCGCAGGCCGTGGCGTGCCATGGGAGGGGAACCGGTGTTCTGAAAAAATTCACGCACCATGAAGTACTAAAAAACAGGAGAAAACTGAACAAAATGCAAAAGTATTATTCATACAAGAATCAGCGCCTTATGCAGATAAAAAACGAGTTCATGAGCGGATTTTTAAGGGATTTATTCCCTATTGTATGGAAAGAAATACTTATTTTAATTTACATAATTTTACGCGAACCGTATCTGTTTAAATCGTGGCTGCAAATGATTTCCCAGGTGCCGGGCGCCCTGAAAAAAAGAAGATATATTGTCCGTCACCGCAAAGTCTCATCGCGCGAAATGAACAGATGGCTGCGCGGAAAACAATCAAAGTATCTGCAATATGATTTGGAAAATACCAATGATCTGGAAAGTTCCCGACTTTGAACAGCTGAAAAAACAGGATTTCAGCCAGCTTCTCTCCCCGCCGGGGCAGCAAAAACTGCCCGGTGAAAGGAGGTTTTATCGCTTCACAAAGCGGACGGCGGACATCATCCTTTCCGCGTTGGCCCTGACTATTATATTGCCCGTGCTTGCGGCTTTGGCGATTATTGTAAGAATCGATTCAAGAGGAAAAGCCGTTTTTGCTCATAAAAGAGTTGGAAAAGACGGAAAAATTTTTACCATGTACAAATTCAGAACCATGCGCAATGACGTTAACGGGCAGCAGCACGCGCCAACCGCGCCCGGAGACGAAAGGGTGACGGCGACGGGGAAATTCCTGAGACGTACAAGTCTTGATGAATTACCGCAGCTGGTAAACATAATCAAAGGTGATATGTCCCTGGTCGGGCCGCGGCCGGAAATGCCGTTTATTGTGGAAAAATATACGGAGCTCCAAAGAGCGCGACTTCTGGTCAAGCCGGGTCTCACCGGACTATGGCAGCTTGCAGGCCGGAAAGACCTGCCTCTGCACGAAAACGTTGAATTCGACCTCTACTACATTTTGCACCAGTCGCTTCTTCTTGATTTGATTATTTTACTCAAGACGTTTACTGTTGTCTTTAGCGGAAAAGGCGCATATTAATTACACCTCTGCAGCATGCGAAAATGGTACGATCTGGGCATAAAATACACACTCTACGCTCTGCCTGCTATTGTGCCGGTTATTTTTTCACCCGATTTTTTCACGGTTTTCAGCGCGCCGAAACTGTTGGCGCTGCAGGCTTTGACTTTGCTGATAATGCTGTTTTGGGGTGCGAAAGTTTTTGTGGAGGGTGGATTTGATTGCAGGCGCGGTGGACTTAATTGGGTGCTTCTCGCATACGCGGCGGTTTCACTTATAAATACGATTTATTCCACGGCTTTCTACACAAGTTTGCTGGGCGCGCAGGGCAGATCTCTGGGCATTTTCACCTTATTGAATTTTCTGCTGCTCCCGCTTTTTGTCTGGAACTTTTTAAAGGATAAAAAGGAAATTGTTACACTTCTGAAAATCAGTTTTGCCGTTGCGGGGGTGCTTGCGCTTTACGGGATTGTGCAGTTTTTCGGTTTTTTTCAGGAAAGTTTCAATTGGGATATCTCACCCGGCGAGCGCGTATTTGGCACCATAGGGCACGGGAACCATTTCGGCGCCTATCTGGGAATGCACGCGCTGCTCGGACTTTTCATGATCCCCGCATTTAAAAAGAACTGGCAAAAGGCCGTAGTCGGCGCCGGCGTTGTCTTACAGCTTATTACAATATTTTTAACCGGCAGCCGGGGCGCGCTCGCCGCGGTGCTTGTGGCCGCGCTGATCGCCGGAGTTACTCTGCTCGTAAAAAAACGGCAAACCGTCCGCGCGAAAATAAAAAAACTGCTGCTGCCGATATTTTTGGTCGTCGCGATCAGCGCGGCCTCCCTGATAATATTCAAAGAAGAAATCGCGAAAATCCCAATATTGGAGCGCACAGGCGCGACCATCTCCGCAATGAGGCGGGGAGCCGTTCCGGATCGCATAAGCTGGTGGCTCAGCAGCATTGAAATGATAAAAGAAAAACCGCTTCTCGGCTTCGGCCTGTCAACCTTCCGCGACGCCTACAACCAATTCCGCAGAACCGATTACAATACGCTGGAGGAGGGCGGCATGCAGGATAACATCACGCCGGAGGCGGCCCATAACGAATATCTGAACATCGCGGCCACGCAGGGACTCATCGGGCTTGCGGCATTTCTGGCCATCGTCTTTTTCGTATTCTGGAAAATGGATAAAGAGCTTTTCGCCAAAAAAGATGACGACCTCTTTTATCCCATCCTTGGCGTAAAAGCGGCGCTGCTTGTTTACCTTCTGCAGGTGATA
>JAHJEW010000070.1 GCA_018825335.1 Patescibacteria group bacterium
AAGTTTCTTCACTGAGCACAAAGATGAAATCATTGGAGCTATTCGCCACTCCGACCAGATGGCGCGGGAACGCGATGAAATGAACCGCGTACTTAGAATAATCCGCATGAGTGAAAGTGACATTGGCATTTTTACCAGCAAGAACCAGCTGGCCGTGACCATAGGAAAAAAACTGGACAGCGCCTTTAAAGGAGGTAAACTCTCTATCCATTGGTCCAAAGGCGACAAAGAGGTTGAAGTTGTATGGCACAAAGATATGGACTGATGCTCCGAACTGAAAAGAACCAAAAAAACACTAACCAAATTACAATGAAGATCGTAGTCGACCGCAATTTATGCATAGGAGCGGCGCCCTGCGTCGCGATCGCCGGAGAAGTTTTTGAACTGGACACGGAAGGAAAAGCCGTTGTAAAAAACCCAAAAGGGGCCGACGATGAAACCATCTTACTTGCAGCCCGGGCCTGCCCAGTTCGCGCAATTTTGCTTTACGACGAACAGACCGGAAAACAAATTTTCCCGGAGGCATCTTAAAACAGATTTACAAATGGAGATTCCAGAAGCCACTTCGGATCGGATTTATAAAACACTGCAAAAAGCGCAAAAAATCGCAATAATTTCACACCGGCATCCAGACCCCGACACACTCTGCAGCAACCTGGCACTGCGCGTTCTTCTTGAAAAGATGGGAAAAGATGTTACTTCAGCCTGCGTGGATCCCGTTCCTGAGAATTGCCTCTTTCTGCCGGAATTAAAAACTTTCGTAGACGATTTTGATCCAAAAGATTTTGATCTTTTTATTTCTGTAGATGCGGGATCCACCGCCCAGGCGGCCTTTCCCGAAAAATATCCTTCCATCCTGAAAAAAAACTTCATTAACATTGACCACCATCCCTCCAACGATCACTACGGAACATTGCCGCTGGTTATGGAAGACGCCGCTTCCACAACATTGATAATTTACGAACTTTTTGGGATGTGGAACGAAGAAATAACCATTGAAACAGCCACATTTCTTTTGTTCGGACTTTATTTCGACACAGGCAGTTTCATGCATTCCAACACCGACGCCGGGGTTTACAAAATAGCCAGTGAACTTATGCGAAAAGGCGCGCGGCAAGACCTGATCGTGCAAAATCTTTTTAAAAAACATTCCATAGAGAAACTGAAATTATGGGGAAAGGCTCTGGACAGCGCGCAATTAACCGACAACCGTGTAATAGTGGCAGGCGTAACCGCACAGGAGTTTTCCGATTGCCGTGCCACCAGTAGCGACCTTGGAGGACTGATTGATTACCTGAGTACAGCCAAAGAAAGCAAATTCGCCACACTTCTCAGCGGTGATGACAGCGGACAAATAAAAGGATCACTTCGTACAAGGCACGACAACATTGATGTTTCACGCATTGCCCGGGATTTGGGCGGAGGGGGCCATAAAAAAGCTTCCGGTTTCTCCATTAAGGGCAACCTTAAGCGTAAAACCCACTGGTCCATCACCGACAAAAACCCTCTTTAAAATTGGGAGTTTTTTTGCTAATCTGCCCTACGAAGTACAACATACAGTAAATAAATTCCATGATTATTGAGGACAACCTTGAAAGTATCTTCGAGACCCTGAAAAAAGCGGCTATCGCCCTGCGCGACGAGGACAGAATAAGCATTGATTTTTCAAAACTGAGACCCCGCGGAGATATAATTTCATCGGTACAAAAGCCAGCACAGGGAGCGGTGGCCTTTTATGAAATTTTCAACCAGGCTCTTTCCGGTCTAATCGGAGGCGGAACAAAAGAAAAAAATATCACTGTAATTCTGAAAGTGAATCATCCGGATATTCTTGAATTTCTAAGCTACAAATCCAATTTCACAACCAAAATCGAAGTTAACGCCGAATTTATGCGTGCAATGGAAAACGATCAAATGTACGATCTTATTGACCCGCGGACAGGGCTTACCGTAAACAAGCTGAGTGCGCGCAACGTATACAATCTGATTTCGGACAAAATCGCGGGCAGCGAAGAATCGGGAATCATCTACAGCCAGGAATCTCTTCCATTTAACGGTTCCGCAACCCAGCCTCAGGCAAAAGAGATCATTCCCCCGCCGATAATGGCGATGGTATCACAGTAACTTTCTTTAAACATGGGCTCAGCCGAAAAAATAAATTCATTCAATTCCACATCCGAACTTCAGCTGGGCGCCCTCATGGATGAAAAACTGAACCAGGCCGAAATAGAACGCATAAACGACAGAAAAGCCGCAATCTGGCAGCAGGTTCAAAAAGCCGCTGAATTTAGCGATCGGGAAAAAAACGAAATAAAGACAACTCTGGAGACCGGGCTGAAAGACGATTCAATCAATGCAATTAACACCTTTTCAGCGGAAATAGAACGTCGCAGAAAGAGAATAGGCCAAATGGTGGACACATATTTTGGAACACTGGACCAGAATAAACAGTATTTTGCCAAACGCGAGGGCTACGACGCC
>JAHJEW010000071.1 GCA_018825335.1 Patescibacteria group bacterium
CATTATTGTATTGCCCACGGAAGTTATTGGGGTCGATGCAATAATTCGTTGGTCGTTAATTGCTATGGCGGTGGCTTCTCCGCTGCGCAAAACATTAATAATATCGCGCAAATCGGCTGCATGCACCAGGGACTGATTAATCGTATCGGGATTATCACGATCGACAAAAAGCCCGTCATCAAGCGAAATCCTGACTCCAGACCCCCTTGCCGATTTTAAGCCGACCTTATCTTTGAGTTCATTAAGAGTATCCAGATTTGCGTCTTGTACGTACTGTTTGGCCTTTTCCTGCGCCGCTTCAATTTGATCGCGCAGTGAAACTATCTTTGTTTTTAAGAGCCCCTGCTCATCCAGATAATTGTCAACAAGTTCCTTCTGGACTTTCAATTGATCGGAGAGAAAAGTTGCGGCCGGAATGGAACTTTTTATCTGAACCGTTAATAGGATTCCGATAAAAACTCCAGTTACAATAAAAACCGCGCTCATTTTCCAGTCCCGCCGCCGCTGTCTGGTTTCTTCATAACTCATATTTCCCTTATACCGTAAAACTTTATGAAGGTGAAGCCCCGCAATGGGCGAAGTCTGCGCCTCTTTCACCATGAAGCGCAAATTTGTATAGTCGGGCTCCACACTCTATAATACCGCCATGATTGGAGTTTTCGATTCCGGCTTTGGCGGACTGACCGTATTAAAGGAATTTTTGCGTGTCCTTCCGAAGTATGACTACATGTACTATGGAGACAATGCCCGTACACCCTATGGCAATCGAAGTCACGAGGCAGTAAAAGCTTTCACGGAGGAGGCGGTAAAATATCTTTTCGATAAAGGCTGCAGGCTTATTATCATCGCCTGCAACACCGCGTCTTCACAGGTTCTGCGTGAGCTGCAACAGGAATACCTGCGTACACCGGATGTTAAAGATCGAAAAATTCTCGGGGTGATCAGGCCGCTGGCGGAACAGGCCGTGAAAATCACCAGAAACGGAAATATTGGAGTGGTGGGAACCCGCGGAACAATAGAGTCAAAAAGCTATGAAACGGAAATAAAACATTTAAATCCGGCCGTTCATGTACACGGCAGGGCATGTCCGCTGCTTGTGCCTTTGGTGGAAGAAGGATGGAGCCATAAACCGGAAAGCCGCATGATCCTTAAAAAATACCTTATTCCACTTAAAAGCGAAAATGTGGACACTTTGATTTTAGGATGTACTCATTACCAGTTCATGCTGCAGGAGTTTAAACGGATCATGGGGAAGAAAGTACAGGTGCCAAACCCGGGAGAAATCATCGCCGCGTCGCTTAAAGATTACCTGAAAAGACATCCGGAAATAGAAACTCTGCTTACCCGAAAAGGCGGGCGCCATTTCCTGACTACGGACGATCCGCAGCGCTTTGCACAAGTCGGTGGCGCCTTCATGGGTACCCGCCTGGAAAACGTAAAAAAAACCGTATGACCGACCGGGCGAAAATTTTTGCAGCACTACTATTCCTCCTTTTTTTATTTAGTCTGGTTATCGATACCAATGTAATCGAGTTTATTGAACAGTCCCGTACCGAAATCCTCAATTGCATGATGGTTCTGATTACCGATGCCGGAATTTTCCTTATTTTAAGCGTTATAGCCACTTTCCTGATTGTAACGCGACGCTATAAAGAACTGCTTATGGTGGCTGCGGCCTGTCTGTTTGCCCTTGAATCCGGCTATATAATTAAAAAACTTTTTCAAATCCCGCGGCCCGATCATCTGACTACCCAACTCACTTATGCCACCGGCTACACTTTTCCCAGCCTTCACGCTGCAATTTCTTTTGCGATCATCCCTTTCATCCGGCGTCTGTTTAAAAAAAAATGGGTCGAATATGGAATTGTTATTTTACTGCTTTCCATAGCGGGCAGCCGCATTTATCTGGGCGTGCATTACCTCAGCGACATTCTATTCGGAGGCCTTCTTGGATACCTTTTCGCCTGGACAATCATTAGCATGGAGCAGCGTTATGAAATCGCTGAGCGCTTTATTTACCACGTTCTTAGCCGACGGGAAGTTCGTCGCCAGGTTGCCCATCTTTTAACAGGCCTGCTGATAATCATTCTAATTAAACTTAATATCCTGAACCTAACCGGACTTGGCGCCATAACGCTGGTAGGAGGCGCACTGGCAATCATCTCACGCTATAAAAAAATTCCGTTTATCCACAAATTACTGGAGACGTTCGAACGCCCGCAGCAAATGGAAAAATTCCCGGGTAAAGGCAGTTTTTTTCTGGTGCTGGGATCGTTTCTGGCCCTCCTGCTCTTCTCCGAGCCAATAGCCCTGGCCGCCATCGCCATCATGGCCGTGGGCGATTCGCTTACAACAATAATAGGAATTTATTTTGGTAAGATAAAAAGCCCGCTCAATTCCATGAAACATCTGGAAGGAACAATGCTCGCCATTATTGCCGGAACAATAGCCGCATATAATTTCGTCCCGTTCCAGCTGGCTTTTTTCGGCGCGGTTGTCGCGATGCTGTTTGAAGCGCTCACTATAAAGCACATCGACCGCATACTGGATGACAACCTGCTAATCCCTCTCATAGCGGGAGGTGTAATGAGTATGATTCTATAGGAAACTACTCCCACTCAATCGTCCCCGGCGGCTTGTTTGTAACATCGTAGAACACCGCGGTAATGCCGTCGATCTTCGAAAGCCGCTCTGTGAGCTCGCAGAGTAGACCCTCATCCATCTTGTAATAATTCGCCGTCATTGCCTCTTCCGATTCCACCGGCCGTAAAATAATCGACTCTCCGAAATCACGATTGACGCTCAAGGGCACCATCACTGTGGGGAATTGCCAGATGTCCCGATTCAAACCTTTTTCATGAATAAAACCGTCAACTATCGCATCCGCTTCCTGTAAAAGTGCAATCCGCTCACGCGTTAAAAAAGCTCTGTGAATATTTATTTCTTCAATATTTTGAGGATACAAAGTCCACACAACGCGATTGATTTCTTCAAACCGGTTAATCAGATCCGTTGCTATTTTGCCAAGATCATCAAAAGAAGCATCACCCAAAATCGCCATAGGATTACGATACGTCCGGGAGTCTCCCTGAACGCCGACACTCATAATCGGCAAAACAAAAACCTCCAGCTTCTTCGGGGCGAGTTCGTCATCAATTTTTTCCTGTAGTAAATTGTAATTGCGGGGATACCTTTCTTCCTGCGCGCAAAGGCAGCGGACGCCGAGTCCGGGACCCGGAAAAGGATGTCTTTGAACCAGATTCTCACTAAGACCGAGTTTCTCCCCGACCTGCCTGACCTCGTCTTTATAAAGCTGGGAAAGAGGTTCAATGACTTTGCCCTGTTTTATAAGTTCCTCAATTTGCTGGACGCGATTATGGTGAGTCTTGATCCTTGCGGCATACTTTGTGCCGCCGCTTTCGATTGTGTCGGGATAGATAGTTCCCTGCCCCAGCAGCCACTCATCGGGATTCAGACCAAGTTCCAGTACAACCTTCTCCTGAACCCTTAGAAAAAGATCACCGATTATTTTTCTTTTTGCCTCGGGATTATAAATCCTTTGCAGAGCTTCAAAAAAAATATCGCCCGCATCTTTAACGTGAAGATTATTAAATCCGGCCTCCCTGAGACTTTTTTCCACATTCTGCCGTTCGTTTTTTCGCATCAGTCCCGTATCAACAAACAGACCGTAAACGCGGTCGGGCCCGAGCGCCTTATCCAGAAGCACAAACGCAACGGTGGAATCCACGCCGCCGCTCACCATCATAAAAACCTTTTTATCACCGACTTTTTCTTTCACGGCGGCGATTTCATTTTCGATAAACCGGTCAATACTCCACTCCTTCGCGGCCCCGCAAATATCCAGAAAATTCTCCAGCATTTTCATGCCCGATTTGGTGTGCGTAACCTCCAGATGAAACTGTGTCCCGAAAAAATTCTTTTTAAAATTACCAAGTGCGGCCCACTGCCCCGTTTTTGTTGAACCGATAACCTCGTATCCCGGCGGCAGCTCCATGACCGTGTCGCCATGACTCATCCACACAATTTCTTTTGATTTAAGGCCCTTAAAAATTCCTTCACTTTTCTTTACCTCAATTTCCGCAATCCCGTATTCCCGGGACTCCGGCTCATGCTTAACCTGCGCGCCCTGCATATGTGCGAGGAGCTGATGCCCGTAGCAGATGCCCAGAATCGGAATTCCAAGATCCAGAATGGCCGGATCTGCCTTAAGCGAATCGCGGTCATAAACACTCTGCGGTCCACCGGAAAAAATAATTCCTTTATAATCTTTCAGGATGTCCGCCTTTGTATTGGGATCCAGAATCTCACTGTATACCCCAAGCCTGCGCACGCGGTTCGCGATCAAATGCGCGTACTGTCCTCCGAAATCCAAAACCGCAATTTTATCCATGGCTATTTTTTACCACGAACCGGCAGCCGGTACAAATAGGCGAACATAATCATGAGCCAGAATATATAGGCTGTGTCCTGTTTCCAGTACCAGGAGTCAATCAGTCCGTGCACCATTATTGCCACGATCACGAAAACCGCCGGACTGCCCGGGTCGAATTTTGTGCGCCAGAAAAGCCCAAGAATAAGAATAATCATGGCCAGAAAGCCGAAAAAGCCCAGTGAAGTCCAGAAACTTAGAAAGAAATTATGCGCGTGCGGAGGAACATGCGACTCGTTCAGTTCATGCTCAAGCACCTCCTGCTGATGGGCCGCAAAATAATTTTGGTACTGATTCATCCCAACCCCAAGCAGCGGATTGGTCAGAATCATGGAAAGATCCATCCGGTAAATATCCCCGCGGCTGGCCGCGGAATTAGCATAACGATAGTCCGATTCACCGGTTAAAACCTGGTATTTCCAGGTTGTATGCTGATGCAGATAGCCCGCACCAATCACGGCGGAAATAATTAAAAGAGATATTACAAATTTCTTATATGGCTGCGCGCGGAAGAGATAAAGTGTAATACCCGCAATCACAGCAGCATATCCGCCATACGACTGCGTAAGATAGAGAGTGACGGAAGTAAGTAGAAAGAGTAATGGGTACGGCCACCTGCCGCGCGTGGAAAACGCCTTAATGAAAAAAAGTACCACAGCCGGCGTCACAAAGAACGCCGCCCAGTTCGCGCTGGAAGACTTAAGCGTCACAAAATCAATAAACGGCCAGACCAGCCGCCCCATAAAATCCTTGGACTCACCCGGGAAAAATCCGCCGAAATACTGTGCCAGGGCGGCAACGCAAAAAACTCCCACCATC
>JAHJEW010000072.1 GCA_018825335.1 Patescibacteria group bacterium
TCGATTTTTGTTGAACCGAAAACTTTTGCCTGGGAATCAACGGTTACGCTGCCTCCCGCAGCAACAAGATCTTTGCGAATTTTTGCATTTGGACCGATTTTAATTTCTCCGCCGGTTGCGATGACTTCACCGTTTACGTTGCTGTCCAGATAAATCGATCCACCCATCGCGCGGACATCTCCGCTTACATCGCCGGTAATGGTTATATTCCCGCCTAAAGCCAAAACATCTTCTTCAATCTTGCCCGTAATAGTCACGTTACCTCCGGCAACAAGCAAGTCACCTTGCACATTACCACCAACCACAGGATTCGGCCCCGCAAGATAAAGATTACCGATAACAATTTCTCCGGAAGGCACATTGCCATCAGCCCTAAAAACGGCGGCCAGCGCCAAAGTGGGAATGGCGATAATCAAAAGAGCAAGAATTGCCAGGACTCTTCTTGGTGACAGGAATTTTTTCATATTTTTTTTATTGTTAAATTACTCTATTCTTAGCACAGAAACAGATTAGACTCAAATCATGAAACTTCACGCACTGTTCTATGCGTTTGCAGTAACGGTAGTTATAGTCGGCACTTATTTTTATATGCAACAACCCGCATCTGCGCCAGCAAATACGGCTCCCGCGCAGACCCCCGATCAAACCATAAATAAATCCATAACCCAAACTACAATGAAACTTACAAGTCCCGCTTTTGAAAACAACCAAAGCATCCCGGTAAAATATACCTGTGATGGTGAAGACCTGAGTCCTCCGCTTAAAATCGCGGAAGTTCCGGCTGAAGCAAAATCTCTGGTTCTGATTGTGGACGATCCCGACGCTCCGGTAGGGGACTGGGTGCACTGGACGGTTTTGAATATTCCGCCGCAGACCGCGGAAATCGCTGAAGGGAAAGCCCCCGAGGGATTGGAAGGCAAAACGGATTTTGGCACGCCCGGATACGGCGGCCCCTGTCCTCCCGGAGGAACACACAGATATTTCTTTAAACTATACGCTCTTGATACAAAGCTGAATCTCCCCGCATCCGCAAAAAAAGCTGACATTGAGAAGGCAATGGAAGATCACATAATTACCAGAACGGAGCTTGTGGGCATTTACAAGCGCGGATAGCTACTTCGGCCCTATCCACATTCCCGCTTTGTTGAACTTGAACGCCGAAGGACAAAGCTTGTTTAAAAAACAGCCCGCGCAGTTCGGCCGCGCAGACTTGCAGATCGTCCTCCCGTGATCAATAAGCCAATAACCGACGTTGCCCCAGTCCTTGCGCGGGATAAGAGCCATCAAGTCCTTTTCCACCTTCTCCGCATTTTTTTCCTTACTGAATCCCAGCCGCCGCGACAGCCTTCCAATGTGCGTGTCCACGACGACTCCAACCACAACATCGTAAGCATTTTGCAAAACCACGTTCGCCGTCTTGCGCGCCACTCCGGGCAGAATAAGCATTTCCTCCATTGTTTGAGGAAGCTTTCCTCTGAATTTTTCAACGATCACACCCGCCGAAGCCTTAATGTTTTTAGCTTTGTTGCGATAAAACCCCGTGCTTCTAACCATCCGCTCCAGTTCCGCCGGATCGGCCTCCGCAAAATCTTCCACGGTTTTATACCGTGCAAAAAGGCCCGGAGTAACCTTGTTAACCCTCTCATCCGTGCATTGCGCAGACAAAATCGTCGCCACCAGCATCTGATGCGGCGTCCTGAAATGGAGAGCGGTTTTCGCCTGCGGATAATGCTTTGCAAGCAGCCGTAGAATTTCTGTAAGATTTTTCATAAGGCAATTGACGACCGGATTATAAGCGTTTACTCTCTTCAAAGCCATACTCCAAAGCCATGATCAAAACAAAACTGTCAAAATTCGCCGTATTTATGGACGGGCTTAAACATAATAAAAAAGCACTCATTGCTCTGATCGCCGTCGACTTCACCATGGCAGCGCTTTCCAATATTGTGGACTGGCCGTGGCTCATGAGCGTGGACTGGTATTTGCGCCCGTTTACTCCCATCTGCTCGCTTTTCCCGCTAACACTGGGCATCTGGTTCACACTTCATCTCCTGAAGAAAAAAATCCCCGCCTGGTACACAGCTTTTATTTTCATGGGGATCGTCAGTTACGGCATCATGTCATATATATATTACCCGCTTTACATGATCCAGTTTACCGGCTTTGACTGGCGGACATTGGGCAACATGCTTTGGGTAACGATCTACGCCCTGCAATCCCTGACCATCTTCAGCGAACTTAAACCCGTAAAACTCTGGCAATTCGCGCTGATCGCATCATACTACCTGTTTAAAGACTTTTCCGACCGCTATCTTGGAAGCTTTATAGATCTTCTGCAGCCGGGATTCCCCGAGTGGCTGAAAGACTTTTTTGGCCTGATCATGGTGCTGCTGCATCTGGCAGTGATTGCGTTTGCGGCAAAACTTCTGCGGTCCGCTTCACCTTATGTTCCTGCTGATTATCGGCCAGCAGCTGATACTGTTTTGGAAGCGATGAGTAATCCAGCGCGGCCAGCGACAAATACAGCAGAGGATCAACATGTTTGTCGCCCTTGATTACCTCGAAATGCAGGTGGGCGCCCGTGGTCATGTAGCCTGCCCCTTTTGTTCCGGGGGTTCCTCCGCTTAAAGCAATCGCCTGACCGGCGCGCACTTTTTCACCGGGCTCAACCAGAAATTCAAAAATGTGGCCGTAAACGGTCATATATCCGCCCTTGTGGGCAAGAATCAGGTAGCTGTAGCCAAAACCATTATCCCGGGCTTTGTAAACCACGCCTTCCGCGGGAGCGCGGACAGTTGATTTTTGCGATGTAGGAATATCAATTGCATAATGCTCAATTCCAAAAAACGCCCGATACGAAGAATCGTGGAAATAAGCGCTGATACCACGCTCCGGACTAACGGGCCAGAGTGGTCTGAAAGCGGAGTTTACATCTTTAAAGGCGTTAATGTAGGCATAAATCGATGTTCTTTCCCCGCTGAAAAGATCCCTGTAATCATCGGGATTAAACTTGTCGCCAAGCACACGCATTTCCTCAGCGATAAACGCCATGTTGTCCCGCATCTCCATCAGGTCACTATGAACCTGCGCCTCCTGTTTCTTTGTCTCCTCGACCAGATTTCTGTAAATTTCCTCTTCACCGCGTGTTTGCTCCAGCAAATTCGCCTTGGCCTGACGCTGAATATCAAGGTTCGATTTCTCCTCTTCCAGCCGCGCATACAGTTTGGACAAGCGATCCTTGGCCACTTTTGCCAGCTCTTTGTCGTTCTCAAGCACCAGAGCCAGCGAGGCCAGTTTGTCGAAAATTTCGTGGCCGGTCTTCTCCATAATATTAAAATAAGTGATCCGTTGCAGCTGCTCACCAATCGGCTCATCCGAAAGCAAAAGCTTCGCAATATTAATATCCGAGTTATCGGCCATGGTGTCGGTAATGGCGCTTTCCTGCGTATAAAGAGTCTCAAGATATTCCAAAAGAATACGTTTCTGGTTTTCGATTTCGGCATTCTTTATGTCAATTTCGTTGTACAGAAAGGCAATTTCATTCTCTTTCTGGGCGATTTGTACCGATACGTTATTTATAAGCTGCTCAGTGGTCTTGATTTGATAATCAAGATTGGCAAGTTGCACCGCCAGAGTTGTAATTTCCTCATGAACGACGTCCAGGCGACCTTTTGCGTCGGCAAGATTGGCGTTAATATCAAAAAGTTCCTTTTCATTGCTGCGAATTTCGGTTTTGATATTTTCAAGAAACTGATCGCGCATTTGCTGATTGGGATCGACGTTGGAATCAACCGGCTCCTGCGCGGGAGTTTCGGTCGCGGTTGCGCCGGCGGTTTGGGCAATCTGACCCGTGTCCGCGCTGTTTACCGCCATGATCAAAGTCGAATTGGCGAACATCGTCAGCGCAAAACAGGCCAGAATAAGAAGAATTTGCTGTTTTTTTCCGATTGGTTCCATAATGCGCGCATCTTTACAAATCCTTAAATTATAGCAGAAAAAAGGCAAATTCTCAAACTTCTTGCATCAGTAGCGGATCTTAAGTACAATACCCCTGCTTTGGACACATAATTTAAGTAACATGGCACATAAGAAAGCGGCGGGCTCGACACAAAACGGACGGGATTCACAGGCCAAACGCCTTGGAATAAAAATATTCGGGGGACAATCCGCAATAGCCGGCAACATAATCGTGCGCCAGCGCGGCAATCAATTCTGGGCCGGAAAAAACGTTGGAACCGGTAAAGATCACACACTTTACGCCCTTGCGGACGGACAGATCGTTTTTCAGGAAAAACAGGTAAAGAAATATGACGGACGCGCATTTAAGAATAAAATTGTCCACGTACAGGCTATAAGCTAATGAGCGATTTTGAATCATTTGGTGGATTCGATGCCGGCAGGGAAGAAATGGACCCTGCCGCTTTTGAAAAGTTCAAAGAAAGAATGCGCGCCGCTTCCGCGCAGCTTGCGGCACTGCAAAAACAGGAGCAGAAACAGAAAAAGTCAGAGGAGGAGCTGATCAAAATCCTCCAGAAATTCATAAAAAGCGGCAAGAAAAAAGACATTTTACTATTAGTCCTGCGGCTTCTGGAAATGAACGTGCCGGCCGGCTTCATCGTCGGTCTTCTCATAATATCCAATCCGGAAATGCAGCGGCAGCTGGGTATAAAACTCCTGGCCGCCCCGCAAAACACGCCGGCCGCCTCTGCTCAAAACGCCGCCTCCGCCGAGAACCCCGATTCCTCCCCTGATCTGCCGGACATCTACATTGGCGGAGAAGTCCTCCCCCTGAAAATCAAAATCGCAATAGTAACGTGGGTCAACGAAATCGCCAAAAAAATCGACGACCAGCCCCACCGCTGCCTGAAAACCCTCATCGACCCGGACGGCCAGCCGCAA
>JAHJEW010000073.1 GCA_018825335.1 Patescibacteria group bacterium
AGTCTAAGCCGTTTTTCCAACCTTGGCGCGGTGATGAGGCTTCGCCTTTTTGTTCATCAACAGGAGATTATTCAGGAGCTTAAAGATATTTACGATTATCTTAAAGATCTAATGGAAAATGACACCTTGACCGATGAGCAGGCCAAGAAAATTATGAATTTGCTGGACAAACTGATCCGCATGTCTTTTACGGATAATCTGAAAGATCTTGCCAAAGCAAAAATTGCCAAACTGAAGGAAAGGATCAATAACGCAGCTTTAACTACGGATGATCTGGAGGAGGCGCTTACTTCTCTGGATGAAGAAATGGCTTCCGGTGATCTGGAGGGCAAGTTTAAGGCGGGGATTACACCTTTCTGCGATTTTGACGATAGCGCATGGTTCTCCGAGGATGTTGATTATCTTAAGCGGGCCGGAATTGTTGCTGGTGACACCGGCAAATGCACTTTCCGTCCCGGCGACTCGGTTTCCCGCGCGGAAATATTGAAGATGGCGATTGAAGCCGCAGGTGATTCTGGTTTATTGGAACAGGAGGAAGATCCGGCTTTTCAGGATTCGCGCGAACACTGGGCAAAAAAATACATTGCTTTTGCTCTTAAGAGAAATCATGTATCCGGCTTTGAGGATGGATTTCATCCCAACCAGGCCGTCACCCGCGCCGAAGCAGTTAAGATTATCTTCAATGTAATGGGAATTAAACCGACAAAAGATGATCTTGCAGCCGCTTTCCCCGATATGGAAGGTCACTGGGGCGCCGCTATCGTGGCTTACGCCAAAGATCTTGGAATAGTCGGCGGAGATCCGGACGGTAATTTCAGACCGGATGCACCGGTTAACCGCGCCGAAGCTTCAAAGATTATCCGTGCCACAATAGAGTATGTGCAAGGGGTTTCCGATACGGTTAGCGACGAGAGTGCGGATGAGGCCACTGATGAAACTGCGGATGTTACCGAAGAGGAGACGATATAGTTTTTTGTGATTTATTGAAAAAGCCCCCTTTGAATAGAGGGGGGCTTTTTTCATTTTATGTGATTGCCCTAAGCCTTTTTTGCGAGGAAGGCGAAAATCTTTCTCCTGAAAATAAATGTCTGGGATGCAAGTAATATTAGCAGATAAAGGTAACTCTCCGGGCCTGTTTCCGTGATTTCCAAGGCATCCGTTATTTCAGCTGGTTCCTCGATAAGCGGAATTTCTTCAGTTGATGCGGTTTCCATGGATGTCTCTGCGGGCGGCGTGGATTCTTCCGGAGCGGCTGGTCGCAGTGCAGGTTCTTCGCTTGGCTCCATAACAGGTTCCATTATAGGCTCGATCACAGGTTCAACAACAGGTTCCACAACCGGCTCCACTAACGGTTCTTCCGACAATGCAGCCATAAGAGCTTCACTATCCACTTCAGAAGTAACTTCGGCGCAGTATAAATTGTAGTACTCTTCATCGGACAAAAAGCTTTTATTCTTAATGTTTTCAAGGATTTGATCGTTTAGGTTTTTCTGTGAAAGAAGGCTCGCCTCCTGTTCAAAGCTTACAGGTCCTGCCGGAATCAGGGCGGGTTCAAGTACGGGAGCTGCTGTGCCGGTTTCCGCGATTAGAGATGGCTGAGCCGCCGGCAGTTCTCCCGCAGCCATTGCCGCCTCAATCATGCCGCATCTTACTGTTTTATCAGGAACACACATGGGATCGTTCATATATGAATCACGCTGGTAATCAAATTCCTGCTGAAAGAAATCTTTATCTTCCTGTTTCGCAACTATGTTTTGAAATACGTTGGCCAGAGTGGCCGCGGCTATACCTTTTTCGCAACTATCGAACTCTCCCGCGCAACCCTGATCGATCACTCCGCGCTGTGTTTCATAGGTTTCGCGGAAATCGCCAACCGCCACATTGTTTCTGGACTGTTGCTCCAAAATCGTACACGTGTCTTCCGCAGGGAGTTCGCATCCCTGCTGCTCCGCCGTGGCGGATATGCTTGCGATTTGTTCTGCAATTTCCGGTGATGTGACGGCAGATGGATCGCTTTTCAGGTCGGATATTTGCTGCACCAATTCGTCGCAGCCGAGTGTTTCGGCTGCCGGAGTCATTGCGATTTCAGCGCAGCTATTCATAAGTATTTCGTATTCCACCTTATCGATTTCCGCCTGGATGCTGCTTTCCTGTATTTGTTTTTGCGCATCGGTTATTTCCAGCTTTTTAATATCCGCTTTTCGTTCATTCAACACTGCAAGGCTTGTTTCCAATTCTGCGCAATCGGCCGCAGTGATCGCCGCGACGGGCTCAACGGCTTTGCAGTTTTGCTGATCCCACTGGTCAAGTGACGATATTGTATTCTCGTCCACAAAATGAACACCGGTGTCGGCTTTTATTGTTGCGATAAGCTGGCAGTCCGTCTGATCGATTGTTTGGCATTTTGTGTTGTCGAAGGCTTCCTTCTGCGCAAAGTATTCACCCGTCGGGCAAAGTTCCGGGGCCGCTTCTTTTACGGGCTCCGTAACTACGGCAATTTCCGCCGGTGCCGCTTCGGGCTGCGCGAAAGGCCCGATTTTGGCGAAATATAATACGGCGATTATAACCACTACACCGACTATGGCGCCAATTGCGATTAGTAAATTTTTTGAAATTCCTTTTTTTCCGGCTCCCTCCTCCGATATTTCCGGACTCATGGTTAACGGTGAAGCTGTTTTGGCTCCCGTTTCGGTCGGCACAGGTTCGGCTTCGGGTTCGGGCGTGGCGGGTAGTTCCACCTTGGGTTCGGCCGCAGTTTCCGCTGCGGGTTCGGCCGAAGGTACGGTCGGTGCGGATGGTTCCGGCGTAGTTTCCGGCGCCGGTTCAAACTGTGCCGCATTGTTTTGATCTGACATCAGACCGGATTTTGGCGTACTTTCAAGGTTGAAAGATGAGTTGTCAGTTTCGCCTGTTGTTTTTGGCGTCTCGCCTGCGGGTTCCGGCGTATCACCAGCCGGCTGTGGGGTGATGTTTAGTTCATCCATATTTTTTTTGTTATTATTTTTATTTTTCATTATATTTTAGCATTTTTCTTGCTTTGCGTCAATTTCGTTGGCATATATTTCGAAAAACGATACCCGACTATCGATTACGATTCTCGAGCATCGATGCAACGACTTTCGATGATTAATATGTCTGTCCCGAAAATAACGGCGCAATTATCCCCAAAATGAGCATTGCCAGCGCCACGCAGCATACAATTTGGACCATTTTTTTTTGCTTTTTCTTGTATCGCATTTATATGCTTCCGGTTATTAATATGTTCATTGAGTAACTGTCCAGGACGTTTTGATTGTCGGACACTTCCAGAATCACCTTATAATTTCCCGGCACATTAAAAGTATGCACCGGCTTTCTTGTTTTGGTTGTTTCGCCGTCGCCAAAATCCCAGCTGTATTTGGCAATCGTTCCTGTTGAACATTTTGGATCAAATTCAATTTCCAGCGGTGCCTCTCCCGTTTCCGGAAGAGCCGTAAAGCAGGCCGTTAAAGGAATTGGTCTGACATTTACGGGTATCTGGACGGTAGACCTAGTGTTGTCTGAAGCAATTGCCGTTACGGACGCCGTAAATGTTCCTATTGTCGTGTATTTGTA
>JAHJEW010000012.1 GCA_018825335.1 Patescibacteria group bacterium
GATCGGCTTAATATGACCAGGCAGGCATCCCGTAAAATTTTCTTAATAAAGAATATCGAGCGGATGACGCTGGAGGCGGCGAACGCTCTTTTGAAAACACTGGAAGATCCGCCGGAAGGCACCGTGTTTTTGCTTACCACAAGCAATTTAAAGGACATCCTTCCCACCGTTGTTTCGCGCGTCAGAATGCTGAAATTCCGCGGCCTTGAAGATGACGACATGAAAGATTTGATCGCGCGGGTGCATCCATCCGCATCAAAAGAGATGCTGGATATTGTGCTAACGGCCGCGCCCGGATTGCCCGGACGTGCGATTGCGCTGCTTTCCAATCCGGAGTTTTTTAATCGTCAACAAAAAATGCTTGGAGAAATTGAAGGTTTTCTACGCAAGTCCGATCTGACCGACAGGTTTCTTTATGTTGAGGAGCTGGTTTTCGCGGCCAAAGAGGATGAGGACAAGCAAATTATTTTTGATTTTCTGAATGTTTTTGAGCTTGCCGTGCGACGTGAACTTCTTGTGAATATTCGGGGAGAACGTGCTACACTGCCCCGTGAAAAGCTGCTTAAGCTGCTTGAACTGACGCGGGAGGCCCGGGTACTTATGAGGAGTAATGTTAACACCCGCCTTCTGCTGGAAAATATGATGCTTGCCATATGAAGATATTTATTATTGTAGCCGGAATCGCGGTTTTGGGTCTTATTTTCTTGAGAAAGTATCTGCTTACGGAAAAGCGGATAAAGCTTGGTTCCTTTTTTTTCAGGCCAAGGAATCTTTTTCGGCATGAGGCGGCTGAAGCGCCGACGGAGGTGACGGCCGCGGAGTTTATCCCCATGCCGACGGAGGTTGATGAAAAATCAAGAGCGAAGGCGGACAGTCTTATCAAAAAGGCCGATGTTCACGCCGGTAAAAATGATGAAAAAGGAGCGGAGAAACTGCTTATTCAGGCGCTTTCAGTGGATCCGAGCAGCCTGGAGGCGTATAAGAGGCTGGCGTATTTGTATTTGCGGCAGGGACAGTTCGGCAAGGCCGAAAGTATTTACAGAAAATTGATTGTTACGATTACGGAAGATCCGACGCTTCTTAGCAATCTTGGAATGGCGCTTTATAGTCAGCAGAAACTGGAGGATGCCAAGTTTTTTTACAGGAAAGCGCTGGAGGTGGATACGCAGCGGCCGGGCCGTTTTTTTAGTCTCGGGCGGATTCTTTATGAACTTTCGGAGTTTGAGGAGGCTTTGGAGCATTTTAAGCGGGCCGTGGCCATGGATCCTTCCAATCTGGATTATCTTTTGACGTTGGCGCATTATTATATGAACCACGGGATGCACGTTGATGCGCGAACGCTTCTGGAGGAAATTGTATTGGCTTTTCCCGAGTGCGCCGAAGCACAGGAAATGCTTACTCTGCTAAAGGAGAGTACTTCTTAGGGGGGTCGGTTTTATGGATTTTCGGCGATTACTTTGGGCGGGGGTTCGGGCGGCGGGATCGGCTTGTAGCGGCTCCATATTTCTTCGGCTATTTCTTTGCCGTCTTTTTTAACAATGCGGTTCCAGTGGTATGTAAGCCCGCCGCCGTATGGGCCGTCCAGCTGTGCAATGCGGCCGTCGTCGGTTCCGTAGAGTTTAAAGTATGCCTCGGGGCCCTCGGTGTAAGACTGAATCAGCAGCCAGCCCGGCGTATCGTTTAAAAATTTTAAATCGGCCACCCCCGGGTAAACCGTCGCATCCAATCCATCCCCCATGGATTGTGAATAATATGAAACTTTCCAGGAGTGAGGGGTTCTGTCCGTTATTGGTAATCCCGCAATAAGCGCGGCCCGATACAGAGTTGTTGAAACCTGGCAGATGCCTCCGCCGAATTCCAGTTCTATCTTGTTTTCTTTAATGACTTTCTCTGGCAGAAAGCCGCTTTTTGCGTCAACTTCACCAAGATGGGCGTTAAAAGAGAATTCCTCCCCCGGCGCTATGAGCATGCCGTTGTATTTCTGGACGCCGAAATTGATGTTAAACATGCGGTTTGGCGGTGACCCGTAGTATGAGGAGTGGCCGGTGGCGATCAATTCCGTGATCCCTTTTTTACTTAAGTCGTCCGTCACGGTCATGGGGGCGCGGTCAATCAAAACCGGTACCGGCACGGAGTTTATCCCGCTGTTTGCGGCCAGTGCAAGCGCCTGGGCAAGCCGGTCTTTGGCAACGGAGCGGCCATCTTCGCCTTTGCCTTCAATAATTATTTTACTGTTTTCATCTTCATAAATATTGACAGGAGAAACCGGGGTTTCGATTTTATTGATTAATTTATCAGCCAGAAAGGCGCTTAATTTTTCGGGATCGATCTGGATTGTTATGTCCGAGCTGATGGTCGCCGGGCTGGCGTGCGCAATCGCTATCCGGCTTTCCTCCATTATAATCGGCAACGGTTGTTTCTGCCCCTGTATGCTGAGTGAATTTTTTTCGCCGAAGCTGACCGCATCAAGGTTGTCTATAAGTTTGATTTTCAATGTATCATCTCCGTAGTATAACGTGACGGGCCGGTTGAGCAGTTCCAGCAGACGGTCTTTTTCCTGTTCAAGACGTGCGGCGGTGATGCGCGGCGCGGTATTTTCAGTTTCGACGTTAATGGTCGCGGAGCTTAGATTGTCTATGTTTGCCCGCATGGCCCTGATGAGTTTTTCGCGGTTGATGGAGATGCCGTCTTTTTCCGGCCGTATATTCAGCTTTTTTTCGTCATAATAGAATCCGGCATTTTGGGCTTTTTTATCTGTTAAATTGAGTTTCTGCTCCAGTACTTTTATTATTTTGTCGCCGTCCAGAGTGTAGTCGCCGGCGATTTCACGTTTAGAAAAAAGCGTGGCAAAAAGGTACGGCGGGCTTTCTTTGCTGAAGCGGAAAGACGGGAGGCGGACCAGAGTTTGCTCCACTCCTATTTGCAGGCTGATTTCTTCCGGTTTAACTTCAAAAGTGTCGCCCTGATATGAAAAGATGAGCGGCTGCGCCAGGTATTTGTTGATTTCGACCCGGAGTTTTTCCCGCGCTTTCTGGACGGGCATATAGCTTACATCCACGCCGTTTGCTTTTGTGCCGGGGAAAATGCGACCCGCTGAATGAAGTTCAATGACAATCATAATCGCCACTACGGCAAATATTCCGGCCATTGTTATCCCCGTTTTTTTAAGGATTTTTATTATTTCTTTTTTTGGAAATGCGCTTTCTTTTCCGATCTTTTTGGCGATCAGTTCTTCCATTTTCCGGGAAACTTTTTTGTAGGTCGCCTCCAGTTCGGCAGCTCTTTTTTCCAGCGCTTCCGCTGTTATTTTAACGACTTTATTGCCGGGCTTTGCTTTTGGCTGCGTTTCTTCAGTCATTTTCATTTCCGCACGTTCTTTTTTTAGACGGGATGCTTTGCCCATGGGATTATTAATATACCATATAGGGTAAAATCCGAAATCCGAATGTCAAATGTCAATTAAAGGTCAAATGTTTTAATTCCCAATGTCAGAAAAGTCATTACCTATTTTCCATTTTGACATTTGTTATTCGGATTTCGGATTTTGTTTCAGTCCCACTCGGTGGGGATTTTTTTGAGTTGTTCGCGGGCGGAGACGGGATGTTTTTTCTGGTTTGAGTCGTCTTTTTTGCCTTTCATAAAGCCGTGTAGAAGTTTTCCGATGTGGCTGCGGGGTTGCTGCTCCTCCTGCTCCTCGGGTTCGGTTTCGGTTTTGGGCTCCGGGGCTTTCAGGCTTTTCTGCTGCTCCCCGGTTTCTTGTTTGCTTTTCTGGTTTAGGGAAATACCTATCACGGATCCTACCGCTACGCCGATTATTGTTCCCATTACAAGTTTTTCGGTATGGCTTTTCTTTGCTTTTTGATGATCTTCCGTAGACTGATTTTCCTGCTGTTTTTTCTTTTTCTTTCCAAATCCAAACATATGAAAAAAGTGAAGAATCTCGTGTTATTGTATGCCAATAAACCCTCAATGGCAATGGGGCGGCCTATTTCTTCTTAGCGTATTCGACGCTATTGGTGCGGCGGATGATGTTGACTTTGACTTTGCCGGGATAGGCTTTTTGTTCCTGTATTTCGCCTGCAATGCTTCGCGCGAGTTCGGGCAGGTGTTCGTCGTCCAGTTCCTGAGGTTCAACAAAAACGCGCAGTTCGCGGCCGGCGGAGATGGCGTAAGTTTTTTTAACGCCTTCGTAGGAATTGGCGACTCCCTCGATCATGCGGATGTGTTCCAAAAATTTTTCCAGTGTTTCCTGGCGTGCTCCGGGGCGGCCGGCGGAGATGGCGTCGGCGGCTTTTACCAGCATCGACTCGGCTGATTCGTGCGCAATGGCATCGTGATGGTTCCAGGCGGCGTGGATTTCTTCATGGGAAAAGCCGCCCGATTCTTCCATGATTTTTCTGGTGAGCTGGTCGTGAGGTTCGCCAACCTCATGGTCGATGGCTTTTCCAAGATCGTGGAAAAATCCGGCAACACGGGAAATTCCCATGTCGGCGCCTATTTCGCCCGCAATCATGAGCGTCATGTAGCCCACTTCGAGAGAGTGTTTCATAATGTTTTGGCCGTAGCTTGTCCTGAATTGCAGACGTCCCATCGTCCGGTAAAAATTGTCGCTATATTTTCTTTTGTCCATTCCAAGCTGCTTAATTGTGTCTTTGCCTATTTTGATGAGCAGCTGTTCCATCTCTTTCTGTACAAGTTCGATGGTTTGTCTGACTTTGGCTTCGTTGACGACTCTTTCATTGATCAGTTTCATGACCGTTTCCCGGGCAATGTGCTTTTTCACCAGATCCAGACAGGAAATAATAATGGTGTTCGGGGCGTCGTTAAAGACAATTTCGCATTCGGTGAGTTCTTCCAGGATGTGCAGATGCCGTGCATCGACCCCAAGTATTTTGGCTTTCATGTCATCACGCGGGACGACAATAGCCAGGCTGCGTTTTTCAACCGAGGTTGGCGCGCTGTATCTTTGGATTGCGCCGACGAGGATGTCTTTGGCCAGGCGCATTTTGTCTTCTTCAAGGTACTCCTCGTATTTGCGAAGTCTTTCTTCGCGCATGAGTTCAAGGTCGCGCGCGAGGTTTTCAAGGGCCTGTTCCCTTGCTTTTTCCGGCGTAATGCCTGTTTTTTTGGAAAGTTTTTCGGCGAATTGTTGCTTGGCACGGTCGTTTTCTTTTTTGACTTCCTCAATAGCGGAGATGATGTCGTTGACATAGCTTTTTACTTCCTGGACCTGGGTTTCGCGGCGTTTGACCTGTTCTTCTTTGGAGATGATAAGCTGCTCCCGTTTTTTGAATTGTTCCTTCAGGCGCGCTTCGTCTTCTATGGCCTTTTGGATGAGGCTTTGGCTCCGCCGGTCAGCTTCTTCTTTAATTACGGCGGCCTCCGTTTTCGCTTTTTCAATCTTTTTGTCCGCTTTTTCTTTATAGGACTCAATTGTCAGGTCTTTTTTTGCGTTTGATAAAAAATATCCGATGCCACCGCCAATGGCGGCCGCTCCAAGACTTGCCAGAATTATTAGGAGATTGGGCATGGTTGATTATGAGTCTAAATCGGTCATGGATACGTCTTCGGGCACGGTAAAGTCGCTGTCGGGGATATCCACATTGGTTTGAATACTGATCGCGGTGGTTGTGCTTTTTATTCCGGCTTCCGGGATTTCCATGGAAGAGTACAGCGGGATGCTGTTCCACAGACATATTTCTCCCAACCCCTGTATTTCATAAAGATCGCAGGTTTCTCCTGCCAGGGTTTTTTGGCCCGTTGGTTGCGGGGCGGATCCATCTTCCTCTCCGGACAGGCCCGTTGCGAGTTTTGTAAGGAAATCCATCCGCTGGTTTTCGGGCAAGGCCTCTATTTGTTTGTAAATCGGATTTGCGCTGCTGTTGCCCGTTTTTGTGATTAGATCCACCTGATAAAGTTTGCCCGGTGTTTCAATGAATAGCGCATGAACATCTTGTACTATTGTTTCGTGAATTGTTTTATCCCCTTTTATTTTAACGGTCGTGGTTCCTTCCATGTTGCCCGTTATGTTGTATTCGATTTTAGCGGTGCTGAACGGATAAGGGATAATGGCTTTCTCTTCCTGTTTCTGGTTTTGTTCGGATGCGGCGCACCCGTATAATGCAATAGTTAAAGCGAGAATAATTGCCGCTCCCGCTATTTTAGGGCTTGCTGTTTTCATTGTGATTGGTTTAAAGCGGCTCAACAGTATCACTCTTTTTTGCCGTTTTCAACCGTCTTTAATCGTTTTTCCCCCATTAATTTCAGCAGATCCGGGATTATTTTTTCGGCCGCATCCGCACCGGCGTCGATCGCTTCCTGATATTTGCCGAAATCCAACAGTGAAATGTTTTCCAGTTTTGGCCTGATTATGATGTCCGGATGGGCTTTTTTATAACGGGCCTTTAGTTCTCTTTCGCGTAAAATATCCAGCGATCTTAACATAACGTGAGCCATGAGAGTTGTGTTTGTTTTCCATCTGGCAATAACCGATGGAAGATATTTAAAGTTCGCCGGTTTTTTATGATATTTTTCCCAAATCATCCCGGAAATGTATTGCCTGGAGGTCATTCCGCCAAGCTCTATTCCTATTACTATATCAATATTTTTTTGTTCTCTGATGCGATCTACCGGGACATTGTTTAATAGTCCGCCGTCCACAAGGTACCTCCCTTTGAGAAAGTATGGGCTTATTATAAACGGAATCGCCGATGACGCCCTGGCGGCTTCCCACAGCTTGCCATCTTTGATTACCACTTCTTCGCCACTTTCAAGGTCAACGGCTGTTGCCAGAAACGGTATTTTAAGGTCTTTAAAGGTTTTGTCTCCGAACACACTTTTAATCCCTTTATTAATAGCTTCATCTTTAATAAGGCTTTCACTGAGGATGGCCAGATTACTTATTCTGGTCACTTTCCCATTGCCGATGCCATCTTTTATTTTCTGAAAAATTTCTTCCGCCCTGTATCCCAGGGCTATGCCCCCGCCGATAACGGCTCCGGCGCTGGTGCCGGCCACCGAAGATATTTTTATATTATATTTCTCCAGCACTTTCATAATACCAATCTGCGCAAGCCCTTTGGCGCCTCCGCCCCCAAACGCGATGCCTATTTTTGGCTGGATATCGCTCATTTAGTTTGCTCAATGTACTGCGAAATTATTTCCTGTGGCATTAAGTTGGCTTTCTCCCTTGTGTTTTTTTGGTCTTTTTCCGTGACCGCGACATTCCAGGTTTCCCGTCCATTAATGGCTGAAACGTGAATTTGCTCTTCGGAATCTGGCATTTTGGCGATAATTGAATAAAGGCCGCCTCCTTCCATTTGTGAAATTTCCGCCCCTGCTTTTTGGAGTGAGTCCATTATTTCCTGTTTTCCTTTTTCAAAGTCTGTCACTTGTTCCGGAGCCGGGTTTATCTGTTCCGATTTTTCAGCGGCTTCTGCGGCGAGCGTTTTATAATGATGTTCCGTTCCTGCGAATTGCCTTGTAACAAGTGTCTGCAGTTTGTCTTCAATATTTCCCCCACCTTCCAGCATAGCTGTCAGTGAGGTTTTAAAGTTTAAATTAAGGCTTTCCGGTCTGCCTTCTGTGTTTTTTAAAGCAAAATTTACAGAAACTTCATTTAGTTTTATTTCTTCTTTTTCAAGTTTTTCGGAAACATCCCGCGGTTTTTCTTCTTTACCTTTAACTTCTAATGATGAGAATGAAATATTATGGACCTCTCCGGAAACTTCAGCTTTTATCCACATCTTGCCGGGTTTTAACATTGGGCTGATTTCGGCGAATCTTTGTTTTAACGCTTCTTGTTTTTTAGAGTCCCTTTCTTTTTCCGGCTTATTCCCGGATGCGTCCCTTAGTTGTTCATCCAGGCCGGCAAGAGTTTTAGCGCGTTCTTTTTTCTCTTCCCCCGCGTTTACTTTTATTCCATTTAAAACTTTCTTATGAGCGCTTTCATCGAATCCTTTATAAAAAACCGTGTCTTTTTGCTCTTTTCCCTTTTCTTCCGGTTTTTTTTTATCATCTTCAGGACTTCCAACTGGAGGCTCTTTCTCGTTGAACATGTTAAAGTTGGGTTACAAACAATATATCCACCTATTTTATCACATTTTGAACACTTTATACACTATAAAGATAACTATGTTCATAAGTTTAAAGACATCCGAAATCGTTATAGGGTAAATAAAAACATCAAAAATAGATGAGTGTTTTTAAACATAAATCACAACATATCGATTAAAAAGTAAAACTTTACTATTACTAAAATAATAAAAAATAAAAAAAAACTAAGAATAATAGAAGAGGGCGGATTGTTTAAAAATACAGGTTGCCAAACAGATTGGCTTCATTATAATGGGAACAAATTCAGGATCAATTACCTTTGAATATATGAAACTTGTTTGCTCTCAGGCCGATTTGGAGCGTGCCATTAACATTGTAAGTAAAGCAATCACTCCAAACACTACATTACCCGTTTTAAACAATGTTTTACTTAAGGCGGAAGGGAAAAAGCTGCATTTCTCAGCTACAAATTTAGAGGTGGCGGTACAATATTTTATCCCCGCGGATGTTAAAAGCGAAGGATCTATAACAGTGCCAGCTAAACTGTTAAGCTCTTATATCAGCCTTTTAAAGGATGAAAAGGTGGAAATATCAGTTACCAGCGGAGATACTATTGAAATTTCATCACCATCGTCGCACACAAAAATGAAGGGAATTAACTCTAATGAGTTCCCAGTTATACCAAAAGTGGAGAAAGAAAATACATTTAAGGTTTCAGCTGCCGAGCTGGAGAGAGCTATTTCTCAAACAGTTTTTGCCGCCTCCACAAACACATCCAGGCCGGTACTATCAGGCGTTTTATTTGATGTAAAAAAGGATAAACTTAAGGTTGTCGCGACAGATAGTTATCGATTGGCAGAGAAAACTATTACATTGAAAGATAAAACGTCTCTTGAGGTTGAGTGCATCGTTCCCGCAAGGACCGTTATGGAGCTTGGGAAGATTTTAGTCAGGATGGGTGAGGAGCAGGTTGAAGTGAATATTTCAAAAAATCAGATATTATTTGTGGCCGGCGATGTTCAACTGATGTCGAGGCTTATTGAAGGGAAATATCCCCCTTATGAGAAGGTTGTTCCAAAGGAGACGAAGACGAAGCTTGAGATTATGGATGAGGCGTTGGCGAACGTTGTCAGGAGGGTCAGCCTTTTTGCAAGGGAGAACAATAATAGTATCAAGCTTTCCGCAACCAATGACGGGAAGTTAACCATTTCTACGGACGAAACCAGGGTTGGGGAGGAAAAGGCTGAACTTACAGTAAAGATAACAGGAGATAATAATAAAATTGCGCTAAACGCGCAGTATCTGCTGGATGTTCTTAATTATATTCAAAGTGATAGTGTTTTAGTTGAGATTGACGATAAACTTTCTCCGGCCGTCGTGAGGCCGGTCAAGGAAAAAGACTACGTGTATATTATTATGCCACTCAAGATCTAGTTTTATAGAGTGAAAACCGACAGTAATCTTATTGAGTATTTTTCGACTGTCCAAAACGGCCGCGCTTTGGATGCTTTGACGCAATTCAAAAATATAAGCATTTCCGGGGCCGGAAATTATTCAGCGAAGGCGTTTACTGTTGCGGATATTTTAAGGGAAAAGAAAGATATTAAAGCCGTGATGTGGGTCGTGAATGACGTAACCACACAAGACAACACAGTTAAAGCTTTGCAGCTTTGGAGCGGACTTGATGTTTTTGCTTACAGTAAGGCGCTGGTGGATCCGTCCCGTCTTAAATATTCAGGGAGGATGAATAAAATCGCCGCGGTGGAACTGGCGAATTATTTAGGCAGAGGGGAGCGCAAAGTGGCCGTTTTGTCTTATACTGACGCGCTGGATTCTTTCCCTGATTATAAGAGCATTAAGGAGCGACGAATCGTTTTAAAAAAAGGGGAAAGTGTGGACATGAATGAACTTTTTGAAAAGTTGATAGATCTTGGTTACGAGGTTTGCGGTGGAAACGACCCTGAAAAAGGGGAATATCATAAAAGCGGGGAGGTTTTGACGATTTTCCCATTGTGCAGCGATCATCCCGTAAGAATAGACGTGGGGTTTGACGAGATCGGGTCGATTCATCTTTATAATGCGGAAAGCGGGGAAGACCTGAAAGAATTGTCTTCCGTTGAGATTATCCCGGCCAGCTTCGAAAGTGCGGGGGCGGACATTTCTTCTTTTTTTACAAAAGACATGCTGGTTATTGAGGACGAGCTTGATCTGGTTGATGAGTTTTATGAAAACTGGAACACTATTTTTGACGAGGTTTACGGGAAGGTTTTTTCGCTGGCATTCGTTTCTTTCAACGAGGACGAGGAAAATCATCAGCATTTGCATTTTATTTCAGTGCTTAAATATAGAGGCGTTTATGATCTGATCAATGATCTGCGGGACAAGCAGCGCGATGAGTGGCGCACGGTGGTTTTGACCAAGGATAAAACGGAGCTGACCAATATTTTTGATGAGAATAATTTTTCTTTTGACGTCGGGCTGGACTGGATAAGCAGGAAGCACGGGGTTTTTTTGGTAGAGGTTGATAAAGAGAGCGTTCTGCCGCAATCTTTCCAGAATCCCGAGCTTAAATTGGCTTTTATTACGGATAAAGAAACGTCATCCCTTCGCGAGGAGAAGAAAAAGCATTTCACGCAGAAGGCTATTTTTGATTTCGTGACGAGCCTTAAGCCAAACGACTATGTGGTTCATGCCAATCACGGGATCGGGCGATATCTGGGGTTGGAGAAGCGCACGATTGACGATGTGACGCGGGAGTATCTGCAAATCGGTTATGCCGAGAATGACAAGCTTTTTGTGCCGATCGATCAGGCCGACAAAGTGAATAAATTTATAGGGGCGGATGAGCAGCCGCCGAGGCTGACAAGACTGGGCAGCGTCGAGTGGAATACGATTACGCGCAAGGTGCAGAAGGAGACCGAGGCGATTGCCAAGGAGCTGCTGTTGCTCTATGCGGAGCGCAAAAGCGCCAAGGGCTTTAGGTGCAAAGAGGACAATCAGGCCCAGCATCTTTTTGATGAGGCTTTCCCGTACGAGGAAACGCCCGGGCAGATGAAATCGATTATAGATGTAAAAGCGGACATGGAGAGGATTGAACCGATGGATCGTCTGGTTTGCGGGGACGTTGGTTTTGGCAAAACGGAAGTGGCGATGCGCGCTGCGTTTAAGGCCGTGCAAAACGGGAAGCAGGTGGCGTTTATTTCCCCGATAACAATTTTGGCGGATCAGCACTATAGATCTTTTATAAAGAGGATGGAGGGGTTTGATGTGAGGGTGGACGTATTGAGTCGTTTCAGAACGCAAAAGGAGCAGAAAGAAATTTTACGAAAACTGGTTCGCGGGGAGGTTGATGTTGTTATTGGGACTCACAGGCTTTTGCAGCCTGATGTTAAGTTTAAGGATCTGGGACTGGTGGTTGTGGATGAGGAGCAGCGTTTCGGGGTTAAGCAGAAAGAGAAGTTTAAGGATCTTAAAAAAGAGGTGCATGTTCTTACTTTAACCGCGACGCCGATTCCAAGGACTCTGAATTTTGCCTTAAATAAGCTGCGTGATATTTCAACAATAACAACGCCGCCGCCGGGGAGACTGCCGATAATAACGGAGGTGCGCCGATATTCGCACGGGCTTATACGTGACGCGATTTTGCGCGAGTTAAGCCGCGGCGGCCAGGTTTACTTTTTACACAATCGCGTGCAGACAATAGACAGTGTTGCGGACAAACTCCGGAAACTTATTCCGGAAGCGCGCTTTTGCGTGGCGCACGGAAAGCTTGGCAGCAGTGATCTGGAGGAGCGGATTATTTCTTTCAAGGATCATAAATGCGACGTGCTTGTGAGCTCCACGATTATTGAGAACGGGATTGATCTTGCAAACGCCAATACCTTGATTGTGAACAACGCGGAGAGGCTGGGGCTGGCGCAGCTTTATCAACTGCGGGGACGGGTCGGGCGAGGAAAGAAGCAGGCGTACGCGTACTTTTTGTATCATGGGCAAAGGCTTAAGCTGGACGCAAAAAAGCGTCTGCGCGCCATTGTTGAGGCGTCGGAACTCGGCAGCGGTTTTCAGATCGCGATGAAAGATCTGGAGATCCGCGGGGCCGGTGACATTCTTGGTGCGAAGCAGCATGGAGCTATAAATGTTGTGGGCGTAAGCCATTTTATCCGCATGCTGAATAAGGCGGTTGATGATCTTAAGGCCGGTAAGGTAATACGGGAGGAGGAGCCGGAGGAGGTTTCGGTGGAGCTGCCGCTTACCGCTTACATCCCGGACAACTACATTGTGAATTCCAAAGAGAAGATCAATGCGTACCAGAAAATGTCCGCGTGCGACAGCATGGAATATTTAACGGAGATTAGAGACGAGATACTTGAGGATTACGGCAAGATGCCCGCGGAAGTGCTTAATCTTTTCCGCATGCTGGAGCTGAAAATTCTGGCGCGCAAGGCGAAGCTGGTCAGTGTAAAGACGGAGGATCTTGGGATGAATAAAGGGAAAGAGGTGGTTCTGCATATGTCCGGGCTGGTGAAGCCGGAGAATATCATCAGTCTTCTGGAGCACAATTCAAAGTGGCGGATTACGGGTACAAGATTGAGGATTACGATAGCGGAGCTTGGGATGCACTGGTTTGACGAGCTTAGGGACAGCGTGAAAAGGTTGAGTATGAGTATCAGGGAAAAATAGTGCGTATTTACAAGGGCCCGCATTCAGAGAATTTCCTCTCAAGCAGGCTTCGCCCTGCGGGCTGCAGATTGCTTGTTCGAAAATTCTCTGAATGCGGGGCTTTGCATGTACACTATTTCATGATCCTTCAACACTGACACAGTTGTTTTGGAAATTTTTTCTTCTCCCGCGCATATATATCTTTTTATATACGTTTGAGGATTTTTACTTGCGTTTTATTTGGGTTTTGACGCCTAATATGTGGGCGGATTGTTCAGTGACTGTGGAAAAGTCTTGTAACTTGTTCATAAGTTGTTCAAAAAAATGGGAAAATTTCCTTCTAAAACCAGGAGAAATTCAAGTTGCCTTTTACTAAAGGAAAGTTTTGAACAATCGCAGGGGGAAGCCAAAAAAGAGGGGTCGGGGATTTGGATTGCGGGGAGAATTGTCGGCATTTTGGACGACGGGTTTGTTTTGCAGGATGAGTCCGGCAGGCTTGACTTGCGGTGCGGCGAAAAAGTGAGAGTTGGGGATATTGTGGAGGTGAGGGCCGGGGGTTTATTTGAGGTTGGTGGTGACGGGAAGGAGCGCGCCGTTTTTGTTGCGCGCGAGGTGGCTGTTTTGGTGCAGTGCGTGGATGATTTTTTTATTAAGCCGGATGATCCGAATTATAGGCGCGCGGTGATCGACTTATCGTTTATGGAAAGGATGAAAAAGCGGGCGCGTGTTATTGATGGGATTCGGGAATTTTTTAAGGGGCAGGATTTTCTGGAGGCTTCGACCCCGGAAATAGTCAGGCTCCCGGGGATGGAGCCGTATCTTGATATTTTTAAGACTCGATTTACGGATACAAAAGGCGCGGTGGAGGATCTTTATTTGATTACTTCGCCGGAGTACGCGATGAAAAAACTTCTGGTCAGCGGATGCGAGAAAATATTTCAGATTTGCAGGAGTTTCAGGAATAAGGAGACCAACAGTAGTTTGCATAATCCGGAATTTACTTTGCTGGAATGGTATCGTGCGTTTGCGGACTATGAAAATATAATGAAGGATACGGAAAATCTTGTGGCTTATCTTGCCAAAAAAGTTTGTGGCGGGACGAAGATTTTGTTTCAGGGGCATACGGTGGACGTGTCCACTCCCTGGCCGAGAGTTAAAGTGAAAGATTTGTTTGCGGAGTATGCCGGAATTGACGCGGAAACTTTTGAGGATGAGGAGAAGCTTCGCATCGCTACAAAAAAAAGGGGTTATAAAGTGGATGGCGGGACTTCATATGATAATTTATTTTTCAGTATTTTCATGAATGAGATTGAGCCGAAATTGGGCTTTAATAAGCCTGTAATAGCTTACGAGTATCCTGCCTGCATGGCGGCCCTGGCGAAAAAATGCGCGGATAATCCGGCTTACGCGCAGCGGTTTGAGGTTTATATGGCGGGCGTGGAGCTTTGCAACGCGTTCACAGAGCTTAATGATCCGCGCGAGCAGGAGCGGAGACTTGAGGCGGAAAGGGAGGAAAGAATCAGGATGGGGAAAGAAGATTATCCGATTGACCAAAGCTTCATACGTGCCTTAGAATTCGGCATGCCTCCTTCCGGAGGAAATGCTCTTGGGGTGGATCGGCTGGTTATGCTCCTTACAGATACTCCGGATATTAGAGACATTTTATTTTTTCCCCATAAAGATTTATGACAACTTCGGATTTTAAAAAGGGTCTGGCCATCCGCATAAAGGGCGAGACTTACGTAATTATCAATTATCAGTTTGTGAATCCCGGCAAGGGCGCGGCCTTTACGCGGACAAAAGTGAAAAATGTGAAAAGCGGCAAGGTTATGGAAATAACTTTTCGCAGCGATGAGCAGGTTGAGGAGGCCAATATGGAGTATAAAAGGTGCCAGTATTTGTATAGCGACGGGAGCGATTTTCATTTTATGGACAACAGTTCTTATGAGCAGTTTTCAATGTCCGCGGAGATGGTCGGAGAACAGGCGGATTATATGATGGACGGGGGTAATGTTGTTATTGTTTTCGTGGACGGGATGCCTGTCAGTTTGCAGCTTCCTCCAAAAATGGAATTTAAGGTTATTGAATCCCCTCCCGGCGAAAAGGGGGACACGGCCACGGGAGGGACCAAGCAGGTAACCATTGAAACGGGAGCCAAAGTTGCCGCGCCGCTTTTCATTAAAGAGGGCGATATTATCCGCGTGAATACGGAAACCGGGGCTTATACGGAGCGGGTGGTGAAGTAAAGAGAGCTTTTTTGGATGTAATGATGGAAAACAATGATCCTACAAAAAGTCTTAATGAGGGTGGGGTTTTTGAAGAAAAGGAAGTTATTATAGGATATAAACCGGATTTGGAAATTGTTGTTATCCCGCAGGTTATCAGAAGGGAAACAATGGCGGTTATAGAGGTAGCCGTTAATTTGAACAGAAAAGATGGGGCGACAGATGTAAAAGAAGAATTAACCGTGGAAGGAAGCGAAAAATTGAATAATTGTTTGTTGAAATTGCTTAAGGAAGGAGATGTGCAGGGTTTTAACGCGCTAAAGGGTAAAATAAAAGAGAGATTTCCCGACTTTACTCCCCGTTTTCCCAATTTGTGTCTTGCCAGAGCGGATTTATCCCGGGCCGATCTGTCCGGGCTTGATTTATCTTTGGCAAATCTTAATAGATCAATTCTTCACGGTGCGTGCTTTTTTGGGACACACCTTAACAGAGCGAGTCTGATTTCTGCGGATTTGTCTGAAGCAAATATGAACGAAGCAAATTTGGATAAAGCAAATCTAACATGGGCAAATCTTACCGGGGCAATGCTGAGAGGGGCTGATTTGTCGTGGGCGAGGCTCTGCGGAGCGAAGATGTCCGGCGTAAAAATGGTTGGGGCCAATCTAACATTTGCGAATCTGGCCTGCGTTGATCTGAGCGGGGTTAGTTTGTACGAGGTAAATCTGGCTCATGCGGATTTAAGCAGAGCGGATGTATCCAATGCATGTCTGAAAGGGAGTAACATTGAAGGGGTGAATTTGACTAATGTAACAGGTGTGACGTCCGAGCAATTATCCGAAGCAAAAAACCTGGTGAAAATTAAAGTGAATACCCGCGAACTTAGGGAATTGGTGGAGCGTGCCATTGATTTGTCGGCGGAAAAGGCCAAAAAGAGTATTGAATTATTGGGGGACAAATAGAATCTTAGTTTGTTATTTCCCCGTGGCGGCGGCTTGCGGCTCTTTCACTCCAAGTTTCGGCAGGGCGGCGTTAAGGGTGATTTCGGCGAGGGCCCTGATTTCCTTTAGTTGCTGTTCTTCGTCTATGGGGAGGTGTCCAAATGTGATGATAATCATGGTTGTGCTGCGGTATGCGATCAGTTGTGATACCGCGCTGCCCGGGCTCCAGAGCGCCGCGGTGCCCAGATCGGGAAGGTCTATAAGCGTGCGCTGTGAAACGGTGCTGTTTCTCCATACGCCGGTGGCGCGCTCATAGTTTGATCTGGATGTGGCTTCATCCGGGGCGGTTAGGCTTACAATGCCGATATTTCTGACATACAGGGCTTCGTCTTCCGTATTGGAGAAGGCGCATCCGGCCGTGTTTTTGTCCAGGTTTTCAATTTGTTTTGTCTGATTCGGTTTGCCGATCAGTCTGTTTATCGTGTCTTTATCGAAAAGGGCGCAAAGCTGCGCGGAAGCTTCACTTTGGGATGGTTGTTGATTTTCGGGGAGCGAATCCGGTTCTATGCATCCACAAAGAATGAAACTGAATATTAAGAGCAGTGTTAATGTTTTGAGGTTTTTCATTGTGGAGGGGTCAGGTTGTATTCGACAATTAAGCTACCTTCTGGTTCGGGATAGCGCAAGGGTATACACAGAGAGAGGATGTATTTGACAAAAACATAGGGTGCTTGTATAAGTTAGTTCTGTTTTTTTCTTTATAATATGTCGAGAAAAGATAGTTCTTTTGAAGATTTTGTTCAGGTGGAAAATCAAAAAATTGATTATTTGGACGTGCTGGATTTTTTCAGGGATGATTACGCGGATGCGGCCATTTTGCTCGCAGCGAATATGACCGAAGACTGGTGCGTGGAACTTGGGAATGGAATTGTTGTTACAATGGCTCTTTTCCTTGAAAGCGTGGAGCTATATTTTGACGGGATTGGAAGGAATTTAAACCGGGACGATATGGCCCGTCTGCTGGGGGTGGAAGGGTATGCGCCTCACTGTGTTTCTGATGAAAGAGAGCTGGAGAGGGTGAGAAGTGAGTTGAGAGAAATTATTGGGGAACGTCTTGACACCTTTGGAAAGGAGGAGAAGTAGGGCGGCAGGGATCTTTCCTGCGGCAACGATTTGACATTTTCTTTATCTGTGGCACAATAGTTAAGTCGGGGATGTAAGGCTTTCGACAGAAATTGATCTTTCACAAACAGCCATCCGGGGATTGCGCTGTCTCCCCGTAGATCCGTCCAGCGCAAACATAAGTGCAAATGCACGACTTCTCGCGGCTCAACTCCGCGAAGCGCTTTCTGTAAGAGCTCTGGCTTTTGCAGTTGCGTAATCTTTTCTCCTTTGTGAGGAAAGTCGTCTCTTTCTTTGACATCCGATGGACTTAAGAGGCGTCACATTATCGGGTTAAGCTCCGTCGAAGCCTGCCGGCGGGGATTAAAATTTAAGGCTAAGTGGTAAGAGCTTTGTGTCCGATTTTTATTCTTACCGCCGAAAATTAAAAGCCGGACTATGATGGTAGAAGTTTTTGAGAGAGGTTTTTGGACCCGGGTTCGATTCCCGGCATCTCCACCAAAAAGTATTTATTTGAATTCTGGCGTTGTTAGCTGCGAAATTTCCTTCCTCACCCCGCCAGGGCGGGGTTCGGGCGGAAATTTCTTGCTGCCTAGCCAGAATTCAAATAAATACTTTTTGGTGGGATTAATGTTGTTTGTTGCAGGAAATTTTTTCTTGCCGCCTTGTAAAATCGAAAGTATTCACTTTTTGGTAAACGTAGATGTTATGCATTTGACCTAACTCCCGCTTTCGTGTTTAGTATCCCTGCTTTTTTGTAAACTTTGTATGGAACACCCTGTCTTTTCAGATTTAAACATTATGCCCGCGAGCGCGGATCCCATGCACTACGGGCACAAGGCTGTTATGGATGAGGGGGAGCGGATTTTGGGTGAGCCGGTTACTCTTGTTGTCGTCAGGAATCCTTTTAAACCGGCGGGGCTTTTTAGCCACGAGGAGAGGATTCAAATTGCGCGGTTGTACCTGCCGGAGCCGCGCGTGATTCTTAGTGCCACGGATGATGACACAATTAGGAGGGCGTTGCATGAATCCAAACGTATTGTGCGGGGATGGAGGTCAGAGGAAACGGAGGTGGAGGATGAGGCGATTATGCTGCGGTACGGGCTGACGGATTGGAGGTCTAAAGTGGTTTATATTCATAAAGGGGATCCTTCGTCGGCGTCTTTGAAGGAGCTTGTGGCGGGGGGGAAATTTGAGGAGGCTTGTTTAATTAGTCTGCCGGAGGTTGTTGAAATGGTTAGGCGAAAACTGGCAGAGGCGGTAGTTATTGGGTAAATGCATTGTTTAATTTTGACTTTTATTTTGGAGGTAATTAGTATTAGGTCTTTTTAAGATTCTTTTTATTTCTTAAGAATTACTTATGAAGCCTGATTTTTCATCTTTGTCCAGCGACTTGCTGGAATCGGAAGTGAAGGATATTTGCAAAGAAGTAACTGCGCGGAATACCGGGAAAAAGACAGATTTGTCTGAATTTGCAACGAAAAATGAAGATGCGGTGCGTCAGGAGGAGGATGTAAGGAGAGATTTATCCGGTGCTTATGAATATGCTCCGTTTCAGGTGGATAACAGGCGTATAGCTTTTAGTAATGAATACCAAAGGTTGAGTAAGAAAACCCAGGTATGTACAAGACCACAAAATGATCATGTTGCCTCAAGATTAATTCATACCGACAGAGTGATTTTGGGGGCAAAAGCGGTTGCAAAAGCTATTGGTGCAAATGAAGATCTTACGGAAGCAATAGCAAGGGGGCATGACATCGGACATTCTCCGCTAGGTCATCTGGGTGAGGCTTTTATTACAAGGGCGATATATGATTTTAATGACAAATTAATGAATGTACTTGGAGTATTTAAACATAATATTCAGGGACTTCATGTTGTTGATAGAGTGGCAAGCAGAAAGGGTGTTGGCGGGGCGGGATTAAATTTAACCCATCAGGTCAGGCACGGAATAATTTCTCATGATGGAGAGTCGGGAAAATACTCTGTTGAGCCAAATAAAATAATTGTCGCGGATTATGATAAAGATATTAAAAGATATTTGGAAAAAGTAATTGAGAAATCGGGGGAAATACCTTTTGTCCCCTCTGATGAAATAAAAAATGAAAGCGACGTTGTAAATGAATATCGTGGCAAGGTGCTTGGTGTATTAAAAGGAGCTTCCATCACACCTGTTACTCTGGAAGCCTGTATTGTTTTCATAATGGACGTTTTAAGTTATCTTCCGCAAGACTTTGAAGATATGGTAAGAATGGGCGTTCTCCGACGGGACCAGATACCTTTGGGTATTGTCGCAAAACTGGGGGATAATATTGCGGATATGATTAATAATCTTATTACGGATGTAATAATCCACAGCTATGAAAAAAATAAAATCGGGTATAGTGAAGAAATGGCTGAAGCGGTGGACTGTTTCAAGAAATTTTTATATCCAAATTATTATAAAGTTAATTCATGGGCTTACGCACAAGGGCGTGATCCCAGATCGCAAGTTCCAAGCGGAGATATAAAAAGAAGGATGGATTTTCTTTTTAGAAGATACCATGAGGCCCTAAGGGATCCATTATCCCATCCGAATTCGTCTATTCTTGGTAAATTTTTTACGGAAAGAAAAATTAAGATGTATCTTGATTCTGTGCCGGAGGATAAATTCAGGAGTTCCCGAACGGTGGTTGATTATATTGCAGGATTTACCGATGATTATTTTTTCGCAGAGTCGGAAGATGTTAACAAATAATTAAACATTAATAGTTTATTAACATTTTATTTATGAATAATAAGTCTGATTCGTATGATGAACAGGAAATAACTCTGAAGAATCCCAATTTGGATAATTTGGAGGTTGATTATCTTTATCATCTGGGGCTTCATTCGGGGATGGATCTGGAGAAAATGTTTGGAGATACGAAATATGTTTGTATGGGAGGGAGCGCGGACAGAGCTCTTGTTTTTGCAAATAAGGCTGCGGAAATTTTGGGAATTGAAGTTCCGGAAGATGGATTTCAGCCAATCGGAAAAACGGAGAGATTTTCAATGTATAAAGTTGGTCCCGTTGTTTCCGTGAATCATGGAATGGGGATTGGATCGATTGAAATATTGCTAAATGAAGTGGCTAAATTAATGGCCTATGCGAAGGCGAAAGGGGTGAAATTTTTTCGTCTGGGGACGTCAGGCGGAATTGGCGTTGAGCCGGGAACGGTTGTTATAACGGATAAAGCATATAATGACAGACTGGAGCCTTATCATGACAAGTCCGTGTGCGGTGAGGTTGAAAAAAGGAATACCGAACTTTCTCCGGAGTTGGCGCAGGCTATTTTTGATTGTCGGGAGGATATAAGTGCCGCGATAGGCAGTACGGTCTCTGCCACGGGTTTTTACGAGCCGCAAGGGAGACTGGATGGTGCTATTGCATATCATACGGAAGAGCAGAAACTGGCATGGCTGCGGAAGGCTTCAGGGATGGGAGTTAAAAATATGGAAATGGAAGCAACGGAATTTGCCGCTTTTTGTAATGAGCTTGGAATTAGAAGTTCAATAATCTGTGCGGCGTTGTTGAATCGGCTGGATGGGGATCAAGTGACTTCAACGCCTGAAGAATTGGCTCAATTCGCGGATAATTCGCAACAGGTGGTTTTGAATTATATTAAAAAGGATTTGGGGTGATATAGTTTGAAATTTTTCGGATCTATTTAAATGTGTTGTTTAAATACTCCGCGTGTTTTTTGTACTGTTTGTAGATTTTGGCGTAGGCGGCGACGTTTTTGGGGATGGGGCGGAGTTTGTGGCCGGGGATGATGTTTTTTTTATAGAAGGCGGGGAGTCCGCGGAAGCCTTCGACGGCGAATTTGGCGTAGGCGGCGGCGCCAAAAGGCGAGTGGTCGTTTATGTTTATCATCTGCGTCGGGATGTTTAGGACGTCGGTTATTATGCGGCGCCAGGTGGCGTTTTTGGTGCCGCCGCCGCTTAAAGTGATATTCTTGATTTCAATGCCGCTGTCTTTCAGCGTGTCCAGTCCATCCCTGAAAGAAAAGGCTACTCCTTCCATAATCGCGCGGATGAAATGTAAACGGTTTTGATTCAGCGACTGTCCGATAAATGCACCTTTAAGGTGGCTGTTAAAGTAAGGAGTCCGTTCGCCGGCTAAAAATGGCAGGTAGATCAGTCCATCGCTTCCAATGGGGATTCCATCTATGCCATCAATAAATGTGTCGTAAGCGGAGTCGAGTTGCTGCATGATGCTGGTTTTGAACCATTTTAGCGAAAGTCCGGCGGCCAGAGTCGCGGCCATGTAAATGTTCAGTCCGTCTATTGCGTGTTTCAGCGTGTGGAGCCTTCCTTTTGGGTCGATGATGGTTTTTTTGGTTACCGCCAGAAATTGTCCGCCGGTTGAAATGGCCAGCAGGCTGCTGCCTTCGCTTATTAGTCCGCTGCCCATGGCGGCCATGCTTTGGTCGCTGCCGCCGAATACGGGGATTCCCGCCGGAAGGCCGGTTGATTTTGAGGTTGCGGCGGTGATGGTTCCGTAGGGTTTTGAGGTGGGTATTATTTTCGGGAAAAGATCTTTATTTAACCCCATTGATTTTATTATTTTGTCCGACCAGGTGTTTTTAATGTAGTTGAAGCAGCCGGTTGCCAGCGCGTCGCTTGGTTCGCAGGACAGGTTGTCGGTTAGTTTTAGAGCGATGAAATCTTTTGGGGATGAAACGCGCTCAAGACTTTTATATAATTTGTTTTCGTTTTCTTTGAGCCATAAAAGGGATGGCAGCATGAATCCTGTGAAGATGGGATTGCCGGTTATCGCGTATATTTTTGACGACGGAAGTTTTTTCAGGATTTTTTCCACCTGCGTGGTGCTGCGCTTATCGGGCCAGATAATTGCGGGGCGCATGGGTTTCAGGTTTTTATCGTAACAAACAATGCCGTGCATCTGCCCGGAAAGTCCCACGGCTTTTATTTGTTTTAACGGGGCTGCATTTTTGAGTCCCCGTATGAGATCTTGAAATGTTTCCCACCACGCGGCGGGCGATTCTTCGGCCCAGCCGGATTTTGGTGAATGAATGTGGATTTCTTTGGCCGACGCGCCGATTATTTTTCCTTCTTCATTGATGATTGTGGCTTTAAGCACAGATGTTCCAAGATCCAGGCCCAGATACAGCGCCATGTTTTCTGATTTATTTTATTACGTGAACAGATAGTACCATGTTCTTTGCTATACCGCAAAAATGTATTATTGCGTAATACTTTTATCTTGAAAAAAGATAAAAATTTGATAAGATTCTTGTTAAGCTTTTATGTGAATATTTTTTAGATGAATTCAGCCCCGGAAATTGCTCGGTATGAGGGATTGCCCGAAATGGGAGGGGAAATGACGACTTTGGCTCCGACTCTGGCTCCGACTCCGATTTCGGAACCGGATATTGCCGATGGAGTGAAAAATAAAGCTTTGGGCGTTCTTGAATGGCGACGGAGGGTGGAAACCGCGCAGGATGTTATATCCGGAATATCCAGCCGTTTCGGCCGGTTTTTTAATGACAATTTAAAAATTCTGATGGAAGACGAAGGTGAGCCAAAGGATGGTTCACCCGAGGCATTGTCCAATGTGAATTTTACGGGGGCCAAGGCGATCTATGAGAATATTTGTCGTATTCCCGATAAAGGTGAAGGTATGGGGGCATCTCATTCATTGTTTATGGAAAGTGTTTATCCAAAGCGGTATTTGGATTTCATGCAGTCCGCTTTCGACAGAAAGGAAGATGGGTATCACATGGGGAAAGTTATTCTGGATGAGGCTGCGGCCCTTTTTAAAAAGGCCATGGATATGGTGGCCGGTTATGCGGAAAACAACGGCGTTTCTTTGTATGAAGCTTTTATGGAACTTTACGATGAAGCCATAGGCGGCAGCAATGATTTTCTTGTTTTAATGAGAAATGCCCGCGAGAAAGCGTTTTGGTGCGCGCGGTTCGAAAAAAATAACGGGCACGATCAGGCGGAAAAGGAAAAACTGGGTTTATTGCTGGCCGAACATGATGAGACGGAGTACGGGCTGGAATTCCCGGCTGAATTTACGGAGAGGTTGAATGATCCGGAGACCCGGGCGTTTGTTTTATCTCTGGATTTTAATTCGACTTTTAATATCGGGGAGTCTTATCCCAGTGTTGATCTTGTGGCGGGGGCGCAGCGCAGGCTTCAGTCACTTGCACGTTCTTTTAGCCGGGCTTATCCGGAAAAAGAGATTGTTATGGCTATAAATACCGGCAGGCCCGGTATGTACGCGTGGGGAGTTGCGGAAGCGGCTTTTGCTCCCATGCCGGAGCTAAGGAAAGTGGCGATTGCCGAATCCGGAGGGGTGATTCTGGAGGAAGGGCTGAGCAACGGAGCTATGCGGGTTGCGGTGGAACATCCTTACGAGTGGAAGCGGGAGCTTAAAAGTATCAAAAGATATCTTCTTGGAATGATTCAAAATCCCAAAAGTGTAGTGGTGGAGCCGAAGCTTTCAATGCTTTCAATAAAAGTGGCGGAAGACGGGGAGTTCTGTCTTCAATCGGCCAATGGTGAAACTATCACACCGGAGTGGGTGGAAGATCACATTGATTTATATTTTCAATTGCTTGAAGAGTCGCTGCAAAAGGAGTTTACGGAGCTGATGGATGATATTGCGAAAGATCTTCCCCACATGAAAACTTATCTGGATAAAGCCGTTGAGGAGCTTGGGCCGGCAAGCGGCAACGGAAAGCGCATTAATGGCGGAAAGCGCAAGGCCATAGCTGAGCTTAAGAATGTCGTGGCATCAGTCACAAAAGATCATGAGCGCAGAATTGCGGATATTAAAGCCCGTTTTGCGATTGTGGACATGATGTATGACAAGGGCCTTTTGCAGACAAAGTTTAATCCGACAGCGGGCTATGTGGATATAGGGCACGCGCATATAAACAAATTTAGTACGTTAATGCGGCATGTTTGCGCCAAAAACGGGCTCACGCCGGATCAGGTGCTTTTTGTCCAGATCGGGGACAGCACGACGGATATTATCCCCAATGTGCTTACAGATGTCGGGGAGCCGAACGAGGGGGCCGATAATGCGTATCTGGTGGCCGTGCAGAACTGCAATGGAAAGCTGCGCGAAGCGGTTTTGCAAAGGGGGGAAAAGGGTTTAACAACTCTTCGCCCGTCCATTTTGGGAGCCTGCGCGGCGTTCAAGGGTCTTAAGACTGTTATTGATAAAAACCGGCTTTCATCTCCCGTTGAGCGCTATCGTGCTTAGATATTAATGCCTTCCGCGCGCGCGATCATTTCCAGCGCCAGGAGGCTTTGGGGATCCAACATTTGTATGGCGACGGTTATTTCTTCAGAGTAGATCAACATGCGACGTTCCTGTTCGAGAGGGTCCAGTTCTTTCATGGCGCGAGACGCGGGGTGAAATTCAAGCGCCAGTTTTTCAATGAGATCAAAGCGAACATTTATTGCGTCTTCCGTGGCCGGTTTTCCCGCAAGTTTAAGGTATGTGTCGTCCTGTTCGAAGGCGGCTTCCACCTGCGGGGCGAGATATTTTGGAGAGAATCCTATTTCCGTGTATTTCCTTATGTATGCGATCACTTTATTCATGCCGTCTATTTCCGCCCCGCTCATTTCGTTTATATCGACAATGTGATCAATTATGTACTTGAGTGTTTGAAGCAAAGTCCCCGTGTCCGTGAATTCCGGATTTTCGGACACTGTTTTTAAATGCCGGATGGCAAGGGCTGCGCCTTTTTTTACTCCTTCCCGTACGAGGTCCGCATTTTCGTATGAATTTTCCAGTGACATGGTTTGTTGGTTGATGTGATTGGCCGGCACTCTAGGTATTTTTTGATTAGAAGTCAAGTAGATGTTGACAATTGCATTAAACGATTATACGGTAATCTCCATTTTATAGGAATTTTAGTGGAAATATTTTATGCCGGAATCGGAGAAAATACAGGAAGTTATCGAGCGGGCGGCAGGGGGAGATAAGGAGCTGCGCGCCGAAATAATAAAGATTATTGGATCGCTTCATATAAATCTTGAAACAACCATAGATCAAGGAGAGATTGATCGAATGATTGATTATTGCAGAGATCAGCTTGAGGATGTTCTTGATGATGCAGGTGTTTTTGAAGATCTTTTGCAGGAACTTAACGATGAAAGGGTTGATTTTTTACTTCCGTTTGAGGTGTATGTTGCCAGGGCGATTTCCTCGGTATCGGAGGCGAAGTGCATGGATCATGTAAGGACAATTATGGATGTAATGAAGGGATCTATACGGGCCAAGTATGGATCCGCGCCGATAGCGGATGCCGATATTCTGGATAGTCTATGTCTGATGGTTTGCAGAAAAGCGGAGGAAGCCGGAATAATCAGAAAAGAAGGAAGTTTTTATTTCGATATCAAAAAATAGGCGGTTTTGAATTTGAACTTGCCTGAAAATGGGCCCATAATCCGGGTATGGATTTTCCAGTGGAACTGCCGCCGGATTATGTGCGACGGGCTGAAGAGCTTGGAATTTTTGCCGAAGATATTGAGGAAAAATTTGTTCGTGGCGGGGGCAAGGGCGGGCAGAAGATCAACAAAACTTCCAGCTGCGTGATGCTCCGGCATTTGCCCACGGGGATCGAGGTGCGTTGCCAGAAGCACAGGGAGCAGAGCAAAAATCGCGTATCGGCTTATAAGCTACTGATAAGGAAGGTTGAAGAGTTTGTGAAGGGCGAAGAGTCGGAGAAGGCGCAAAAGATTTTTAAGCTGCGCAAGCAGAAGAAAAGACGCAGCAGGAAGGCAAAAGAGAAGATGCTTGAAGAAAAGCGCCGGAGAGCGGAGGTAAAGGAGCTGCGCAGAGCGGTGGATTAGCCGGTTAGTTGGTGGTGGGAGCGGGGGCAGTGGTGTTTGTGGAGGATGGCCTGTTTGCGGCGTCTTTAAGCAGTTGATCGTTGTAATTGACCAGTTTTTGGTTGGATTGTGCCAGCCGGTCCGCGTAGCCGAGAAGCGATTTTATTTCATCCTCATCAAGGTTTTCACCTTTATTGGTCAATTCTTTTACCTTGTCGACGATTTTTTTGGTCGATTGCATGATGACAAGCGAATTTTGGCTTATCTGGACCGTTTCATCGGGCAAAGTGAGTGAGTTTAGAGTTTTCATGTTCCTGTCCAGGGTTATGGTTGCTTTTTTGGCCAGAGCTAACGAAGCGGAGTATCCGGATGCGGTATTTTGGTTTGATTTTAGGGACTTGCTTAGTTCAAGCACCTGCTGCGCAGTTTCAGCGTTGATTTCATAAAGTTTTTTTTCGTCTTTATTAAGGTTCTCGACGGGTGCGGCACAGGCGGAAAGAAGCAGGATTATGGTGAGCAGCGCGGAAAATGGCTTAAAGGTCAATGTTTTCATGGGATTTTTGAGTGAAAGTGTCAGTATGCTAGCAAAAAAATGGTTCAACATCAAATATTGGGTCGACATCAAATGTCGATGTAATGATTTGACATGTTTTGTATTTCAATGGGTGGCAGTATATGAATATTGACAACTTGGGTAAGTCATGCATAATAGCACCTCGTATGTTTTAAACCGGTGTTATTGTGGCCGATCAGGATAAACAATTGGTTGAAGCAGCAAAGCGTGATCCGCAAAATTTTGCGGCACTGTATGATAAATACTTCGACCAGATTTACCGCTATGTGTACAGGCGCGTGAGTGACAAGGAAACCGTTCATGATCTTGTCAGTCAGACGTTTTATGACGCGCTTTCGCATATGGACAGCTACGAGTGGCGCGGATATTCCTACTCGGCGTGGTTATACAAGATTGCCCATAATAATGTTCTTAAGTGGTACAGGGATCAGAGCAAGATGCAGACAGCGCCTTTTGAAGAGGGTGTGCAGATAAAGGATACGGGCATCGACGTTGAAAAAGATGTTAAGAATCGTGAGCTGAAAGATGAAATAGCGGATGTGCTTGCCAGGATGGAGCCGGAAGACAGGGAAATCGTCCGTTTGAAATTTTTTGAGGAGGCGTCGAATATTGAGATTGCGGAAATTATGGGACTAAGCGCGAATCATATTGGAGTGAAGGTGTTCAGGGCCCTGAAAAAAGTTAAA
>JAHJEW010000074.1 GCA_018825335.1 Patescibacteria group bacterium
GAATCCGGAGCCGATTTCACCTGTGCCGGAATTGTTTTTGCAAGTTCCGGAGAAACGGGAACCGGCAGAGGTTCCGGAATGGGTTCCGGTTCCTGGTGTACCGTACTACCTGGACGGGTGGCGGCTTCATCGCCGGAATCGCCGGCTGTTTCATCAAAAATGCTCATCGAAAAAGGAACGTCATCCATATATTCCGCCTGAATTGTTACCTCGCCGTCGTCACTTGAGAAATGCGGCACCGGCGGTTGTTTTGGTATGCTGACCGGTGGGGCCACGGGTTTATCCGAAAAAAGTCCCATTCTGTCCGTGTTGCCTCTTACCTGAGCAGCGATTGCCGCCCCCTCATCCTCTTCAGCCTTTTCCCCGTTATTTCTGCTTACGGGTCCCAAAAGCCCATCCGTTAAAGTATTCCTTCCGCGATAGTTGCTTTGTTTGCGCAGCCAATCGGAAAATTTCTTTTTTATCCCTACATACTGCGCAATATCACATAAATAATTCTGGATCAGAAATAAATCGCGATCGATCATATCCAATACAAAACGATCCTGTTCCAGGTTCCCTCCAATATACCAGATAAGCTTTTGGTAGTGCGCCTTATTTTGCCCAAGAACAACTTTTACCGCTTTGGCATAGGCGTATTGGAACATGCCCAGGCAGAGTTCCGGCGAATGCAGGTCCTCATCTTTCAGATTAAGATGGGCTGTAATGGTTGTTGCCGTTTTTCGCAGCGGTTCAACCATTTCATTGAAATGTACCCCCTGCGGGAGGGGTTTTTTCTTTTGTCGATTTATTGTTTCCAGGACATGCGATCTTATGGAAGCGTCTACAAGATGTTGCCAGTCCTCCTGTTGCCGGATCAGCATCCCTACGTCACCGTAAGATGCCGTTATTTCCGGACTGTCGTTTGAGGGCCCTTTGTTCGCGGCCATAGTTTGTGGATTAAATATTTATGTTGGGGGCCGGCCTTTTTTTACCAGCGGTGGTACATTAACGCACACAATTCTACGGGATGTCAAGTTTAAAAATGAGGTTGACTGATGGATATATTATTGTAGTATCGAACCTTACTGTGTTTTAGTTGTTATATGGGTGATGATAATAGAAATGAAGGGTCCGGGGGAGATCAAGGATTGCTTGGTCTACCTTATAAAGTTGGTTTCAACAAAGGAGATTTAATGCTTCACCAAAGTGAGCGCATTGCCCAAGGGGTGGAGGCCGTGGAGGATATTCTTAAGCGTATCCCCGACGCGGATTATGAGGTGATTGTACAGGCTCCGGATAATGATGCGGCGTTTGAGAGTGTACGGGAAGCGATAGTGGAAGGACTGGAACAGCAGCATGAAGAGAACGAAGCACTTAGATATGAGCTGGAGGAAATATCCGAGGCCAATGAAAAAATTGCTGGTGGAATTGGCGGACTTAATGATACTGCCAAGCTTATTGCAGATAGCACCGAAAGAGTAAGCTTAGGTATTGATGATCTTAATGATACCGCTGAGCGAATTGAGGAGATTTCCGAACTCACTTTGTTAGGTGTCGGCGCTCTTAACTATACAGCAAACCGCATTGCCGGCGGCATTGATGATCTTAACGATACCGCTGAAGGGATTTACGATGAAGTTTCCGAAATGAATGAGGGGATTTGGGCTCTAAATGCCATACAAAAAAGGCAGAAAAAACTTCTTGGAAAAATAAACCAATCTATAATCAAGCATGGGGAACAAACGAATAAGTTATTGACCGAACTTGCGGGGCTTGCAGTTGAACATATCCGTGAAACTGTCCGAACGCGCAAGATGATGCTTTCTGAAATAAAGCGGGTTACATTGGAAGCCGTTGCCCAGATTGTTTTCACTTTGAGGCGGCTTGAGGCAAGAATGGCCAAAGGACTGGATGAGGTTAGTGATTCTGTTAGAGAAGTGGGTTTAATTGCCGGAGAGATACGGGATGAGATCAAAAAAAATACGGCGACCATGATTTCTCTAGCGGAGAATTCCGAGGCTATCAGGGCGTCACAGCACCGTGAGCTTAGCGCTTCCGTAGAAAAAGTTGCCTTTGCTGCCAAAAAAATACGGAATGCTGTTAGAGAAAATACAGAGACGTTGGTTCATCTTGCGGAGAATTCCTTAGTTATTAAAGCTATACAATATCGTGAACAGGGACTGGCGATGTTGAAAGATGGCCATAATAAACAAGGCATTAATAGACTTAAAAAGGCTTTTGCTTTGAATAATTTGGATTTTGATACCAATATTTTTCTTGCGAATGCTTATAGAAATGCCGTGAATCATAAAAAGGCAAGGCAACATATTGGCTTTGCAGAGAGCTGTGCCGGTGATAACAATGAAGGGCTGGCTTTATGTAAGTCCGTTCTTGCAAACCAGGAAAACGTCGAGGGCAATAATGATGCCGCTGCTGCGGCTTGCATAGAAGCAATAAAAAATTATCCTGCTATTTATTATTTAATTTTGGAAATAAATCTCCATGACTTAAATGTTGTGGATAAAGTATTTGTTCCTCTTATTACCGATAATGAGGGCGATCCCAATATACCCGCGCTTTGTGCCATTGAATTGATTAAACGCGGAGATGAGGCAAATGCAGAAAAGGCTGTCACCAAATTACTTGGACTTCTTGATGGTACACCGCTTGACGGTAAAATCCGCAAGAAATTCATGGTTTCTTTAC
>JAHJEW010000075.1 GCA_018825335.1 Patescibacteria group bacterium
ACAAAATACAAAGGCGGCTCCGCAAAATGTAATTATTGTAGGGGAGCTTGGCCTGGATGGCTCCGTGCGGCCGATAAACGGCGTTTTGACCATGGTTCTCTTCGCGAAAAAAAACAAATATCCAACAATAATAATTCCGGCGGAAAATTTATTTGAAGCGAGGCTTGTTAAAGGGATAAACATTATCGGGGTATCCACGCTAACGGAGTGCATAGATTTTTTGCAAAACGGAACGATAAACGAGCGGCCCGTGCTGGAGCAAACGGCAGATGCAGACGTCAAAATCCGCGAACCACAAACGTCCGCGGCAACACAAACCACCCTCACCTTCGACGACATTCAGGGTAACGAAAAAGCCCTCCGCGCGCTTATGATCGCGGCGGCAGGGGGCCACCATATCCTGCTTACGGGTCCCCCAGGAGTTGGGAAAACAGTAATGGCAAAGGCGCTATGCTCGGTCCTGCCGCCGCTAAATCACGCAGAACTCCTGGAAGTAATACAAATACAATCAATAGCCGGAACCCTTCATGAAAACCTGAATCAGGAAAGACCATTCAAACAAATCCACCCGGGCTGCTCGCTCGTGTCCATGATAGGCGGCGGGCCCGCCCTAACCCCCGGCGCAATCTCCATGGCGCACCGCGGAATCCTTTTTCTGGACGAAATCGCCGAGTTCCCGCGCGCCCACCTGGAAAGCCTGCGCCAGCCCCTTGAAGACAAAGAAATCCACCTGGCGCGCGCCTGCGGCGCGCTAACCTATCCCGCCCAATTCACACTCGTCGCAAGCATGAACCCCTGTCCGTGCGGCTTCTTTGGCGACAGCACCAAAGAATGCAAATGCTCGCCCCATCAAATCCTCCAATACCAAAAAAAACTTTCAGGCCCCATTCTGGACCGGATCGATCTTGTGGTCGAAGTCGAACGCACCAGACTATGCGCCGCGCCCCCAAATGCCGCTCAAACCCCTAATCCAACCCAAAAAACACCCGGTGAAACCATAAAACAGCAGGTCCAAAAAGCCAGAAAAATCCAGGCCGACCGCTACAAAAACCTGGCCGTAAAAACCAACAGCGAAATCAATATCCGCCAGATCCGCACCTGGTGCCTCCCCTGCAAAGAAGGCGAAAATATCCTAAACAAAGCCGTCGACCGGCTAAAACTCTCCGGCAGACAATACTTCCAGCTCCTAAAAACCGCCCGCACCATCGCCGACCTGGAAGAAAACGAACAAATCCGCCCCGCCCACATCGCCGAAGCGCTCCAGTACCGCTTTATAAATTCGAGCCTATAACGCTGACCGCGGGCCCCCACGCGGGAAAATCAAGCCCGACGCAAAGAGGGGAAGAAGCAATATTTCTCACCGAAGCATTGTCTTCGCTCACGAGTCCGATCTGAACCATGTGTCCGCCCTTCGCATCGGCGGAAAGCTGGCCGGTAATGGCAACAACAACCTCTTTTTCCGGATAAAGTCGCAGATTCAGGTTGTCAAAAACCGCATGACCATCATAAAACGCCTTTTCCGTCACAAACCGACCGTCCACATAAAGCTGAAGACTCACCAGATCCGCCGGATTTGTAATTTCACCCGCCGAAAAATCCAGTCGCTGCAACTTTGCGGCCACATTGGAAAGAACCGAAAAATTCAGCAGCGATACATCCTGCTGGCCGGGTGTGGCAAAGGCCGCCGCCGTTTTATCAAACGAAAAAAACACATCTTTTTCATTTTCCTCAATGTTGTACGCGGCCCGTTCCGCGGCAAGATCACCCAAAACCACTGCGCCACCAAATGCGCTGGCATTGGTCTGACCGGTTTCGGTCGCGGAACCCAAAGAAATGAAACCGACCATTTTCAAAGTCTCAAGAAGCAAAAATCCCGCAAAAACCAGCACGAAAATCATCACGAGCACAGCGCCGCCATAGCGCCGGTAAGGATGCCTGGTAGCAAAACGGAAACTGAATGCCTTTCTTGCCATTTTCCAAAAAAAAACCTTCTATATCCAATCATTATATCACTTTTCAGCCCGATACTTAAGGGCTATAATGCGCGGGCAGTGCCAAACACATCACAAAAATTCGTTATAGAAGGAGAAAAAACGCTAAGCGGAACAATAACCGTTAGCGGATCCAAAAACGCAGCGCTTCCCATTCTTTGCGCGACGCTTCTAACAAACGAAAAGAGCGAAATTCATGGTGTCCCCGACATTGCGGATATCCGGAGCCTTCTGAAAATATTTGAGCACCTGAACGTAAAAACAACTTTCGAAAATGGCACCGTGACGGTTGATCCGACCGGATTAAACGTTACAGAAATACCGAAAGACCTGATTTGCAGCATGCGCGCGTCGATTCTATTGATGGGGCCGCTGCTTGCGCGGATAAAAGAAGTCCAGATGCCCTTCCCGGGCGGTTGCGTCCTTGGCAAAAGATCGGTGCAGGCCCATACGCACGTTTTTCAAAAACTTGGAGGCACGGTACTGGATGAGTCGCAGACGCTTCACGTGAAGATGGAAAAACCCAAAGGCGCCACAATAATAATGCCGGAACTTAGCGTCACCGGCACTGAAAACGCCCTTATGCTGGCCGCGGCGCTTCCCGGAACAACACAAATAAGGCTGGCGGCCGCCGAGCCGCACGTACAGGATTTGTGCCTGTTTCTCACAAAAATGGGCGCAAGAATAGATGGAATCGGCACACATTTTTTAACGATTAACGGATCCGCCGCGGACGAAAACCGCGCTCCGGCACTTCGCGGCGCGACCCACGAAATAACCGGCGACTACCTGGAGGCGGGCACTTTTGCAATTGCCGGACTGGTAACCAAAAGTGACATTACAATTAAAGGGATTAAAACCGGGCAACTGGACAGTTTCTGGGAAAAACTGGACGAAGCGGGCGCAAAATACGAATTAAAACCGGAAGAAGTACGCATATTACCAACGGAAACCCTGAAACCGATTCAGAACCTGCGCACGGCGGTATACCCGAGTTTCCCCACCGACCTGCAGGCCCCTTTCGCCGTTCTTCTTACGCGGGCGCAGGGCAAAAGCCATATTTTTGAGACACTGTTCGACGGGCGCCTGCAATACCTTTATGAACTTGAAAAGATGGGCGCGAAGGTCGAAATGCACAATCCGCATCAGGCCACTATAACAGGCCCGACCCGCCTTAAAGGTGTTCCAATCTCCAGCCTCGACCTTCGCGCCGGGGCCGCCATGGTACTGGCCGCGCTTTGTGCGGAGGGTACCACCGAAATTTCCAATATTAACTACATTGACCGCGGCTACGAAAATTTTGAAGGTAAACTGCGCGGCCTTGGAGCATCAATAAAGCGGATTCAGTCTTAGAAAATCAATCTTTTTTCGGCATGCTTGTAAACAATCGAGCGGTGTTGAATCAAGAAAATCTTCACAGTTTGCTTTTCAATTCTAAAAATAACGCGGTAATCTCCTATTCGTAATTTGCGATATCCCTTTAAGGATTTTCGCAGAGGCTTGCCATAAGTCTCAGGGTTCAAAGTGAGTTTCTGTTCTATTGCGCCCTTCAAACGAACTTTGATACCCGCCGAAAGACGTGGAATATCTTCCTTAATTACCGCCTCATGGTAACGAATTGAAAAACTCATGCCCATGCATCCTTATGCGATATAAACTTGGCACCTTTCTTATCCCGCCTGGATGCCAAATCATTCCAGACTTCATCCTCATCAATTTCTAAAGCAATTTTAATAAGATGAATCGCTTCAGTGGCTTGAGGTACATTATCACGGGCTGCAAGCTTCTTAAGCGCTACATCAACTTCATCAGGAAGACTGATATTGATTCTTTTTTTTGAAGTGGCCATAAATTTAAATTTACTTAATGTCTGAATAAAGTGTATCAAAAGTGTATCACCTTTGCAAGGTCCATTCCATCAGTTTCAAACTCCACCCGCCCGTCCAGATCCGTCCTGTAAAACTCAATCCCGCGCTCCTGAAAGTGCTCGATCGTTTCCGGATGAGGATGCTTGAACTTATTATCCACTCCGCATGAAATCACCGCCCACTGCGGCTTCATCAAATCCAGCAAAGCCTTGCTGTTACTTGTGCGGCTCCCATGATGCCCCGCCTTCAAAACGTCCGCACGCAGGTCAACTCCCGCAGCCAAAATCTTTGCCTCACCTTCCACCTCCAGATCGCCCGAAAAATAAAAAATACTGCCGCCAAACATCAACCTGAAAGAAATCGAACTATTATTCACATTTTCAAAGTGCGCCCCCTGCAGGGATTCAAGCGGAAAAACAATATCCAGAACAATATTCCCCAACCTGTAATCCACCTTTCCGTTCACAAACAAAACACTAACCCCCCTCTCCTTTATCAGATACAGAAAACGCTCATAACCCGCATAATTGTAAGAAATTCCGGTCAACATTACAGCCTTAACATTATACCGCTCCAAAACCGGAATCAGCCCATCAACATGGTCCGCGTGCGGATGAGACAAAATCACCAGATCAATCGTCCGCTCATAAAAAGGCATAACCGCGGCCATTTCCTGCAAAACCTTATCATCCGGCCCGCCGTCAATCAGTACATAATGGCTCAAAGGAGTCCGCACCAGAATCGAATCCCCCTGCCCAATGTCCAGATAATAAACGTGGAGTAGCCCGTCCCCAAGCGAACCAACGCAAACACAAAGAAGCAAAAAAGCCCCGCCCAAAGCCCCCGCCGCCATGCCAAAAAGTTTCCTCATACCGCAAGTATGCCCGGCCGACATTAAGAAAAGATAAATTTTCGACAAGCATTGTCGGCCAGCCAACCGGCCACCCCTAGATTCTAGTTCGAATCGCAATTCGTTCTGAAAAGACTTGTTGAGGAGTGCGATACTGAAGCCGTTTTCTAGGCCTATTATTAATCAAATTCACAGCTCTTTTCAAGTCAGAATCTGCAATCTTTGTAAAATCTATG
>JAHJEW010000013.1 GCA_018825335.1 Patescibacteria group bacterium
CGAGCTGCCCGAGGAGGCCTTTTTTGGGATTGTAAGGGACGAGCGCGATGCTTATGAGGGCGCACATGATTATACCGAGTGAGGCGAATGTCAGCATATCGCTCATGACGCGCGGGACGTTATATGCAAGGACTGTTTCACGAAAGCCGGGGTTTATTATTCCGGGTATGAATCCCGTAAAAGTAATAAGGATCGGGCCGGTTGCCCAGAAGAAGCTGTTTTTCAGAAATTCGTATGTTTGATAAATTTTTTGTGAGAGTTTGATGTTAGGGTGATACCAGAGGTTTAGAACGACGAAAGGGAAGTCGCATACCCCCCAGGCCCAGCGGCGTAATTGGTTGTATTGGCTGCGGAAAGTTTTCATGTAGGTTTCGCCAAGGACGGCGTCCATGTAGACGGGCGAAAAAATCGGGACGAGCGTGTGGCGGCCATCGTATACTGCAAAGGCTGTCCAGAACTGGCGCGAGTCTTCCGGTATTACGGACGGGTCCCAGTAGTTTACGTCCAGCACTGTTTGAAAGCTTAATGATCTGCTGGAGAAACTTTTGTATTTGGATTTTTCCATGCTTTCGGCCATGCGCCAGTATGAGCAGGATTGTGCGACCATGCGAATCATCACGGGGACGTCCCAGATGTTGTTGTGGAAGAGGTGAGTTGGTTGGTAGGCTTTTTCGGTGCGTCTTTCGGTCGTTAGGTATTTATAGGTGAGTTCACTGAAGTATTGAGGGTGTACCACTGTGTCAGCATCGAAATTGGAGAGGATGACGTTGTCGTAGGGGACTTCGTTTTTATCGATGTATTTCTTGAGTTGTTTGGCGGCATAAGTGGCGTTGGCGCTTTTGCCCCTTATTTCTCCCGGAACGTTTTTGGGATGGATGGTTATCATGAAATGCGCGAACTGGTCGCCGAATTCTTTGGCGATTTTGTTCGCGATCTGAATGAAGTTTTCCTTGTCGGCTTCTTCACCCGCAAGGACCATTATTATTTGTTTGGCCGGGAATTTGCTTTGGGCGTATGAGCGAATTGATTCATGAATCAGGCGGTAGGATTCTTTATATGTTACGTAAACAATAGCGTGATATATGTCTTTGGATTTTTTCCAGTCACCTTGTTTTTGAAGGCTCTGGATGCGATTTTGCAGATGCGAAAGTTCAAAATATTTTTTGGGACTGGCTTCTTTATTTATGCGTTTCATTTCGTAGGCGATTTTTTCCGGAGAGTCGTTCAGGGAAATCATTTTATTCCAGTTTGTTTTTAGCGCCTGTTTGGAGATTTTGAATGATCTGTATAGATTTATTGATAATTTTATTGATCTAAAAAGCCAAACCACCGTGTAGATGATAACGAAAGTTGCCACCCACTGCGGTACGAAAAATGAAAGAACGAGCGGGGTTATAAGCGCAATCCAGGCAATGCTGCCGGGTATGAGTTCAAGCAGTCTCCAAAGTCTGTGCTTGCGAATCAGACCGCTGACCTTTAAGGTCGATATTTCCACCTCTAAGGTTGTATCCATACGGTGTTTTTTTGGCTTAATACCTTTTAATTGCTTTGACCTTAAAGGTGAAATTTTTCACCTTTAAGGTGATTTAAACCAGTCCATGCTGACCTCGGGGTATTTTTTCATTTCATCCGCCATTGTTTTTTTAATCTCTTCAAGTTTTTTTTCCGTTTGAGCCTCGAAGCGGAGGGTTAGGTTTGGGCTTGTGTTTGAGCAGCGTACGGCGCCCCAGGAGGTTTCGTCAAAATTTACGCGCACGCCGTCAAGCGTGATGCATTCGTGTTGCCTTGTAAAATGTTTTGTTATTTCTTCAACGATTTGGAATTTTTTGTCGTCGGGGCAGGCTGTTTTATATTCGGGGGTGGTGAACATTTTTGGCAGATTTTTGAATTGCTCGGAGAATTTTTTGTCTGATTTGGAGAGTATTTCAATAATTTTGCAGGCGCCGAAAAAGGCGTCATCAAAGCCATAATAGTCATAGTGGTCTTTCCCGAAGAAAAGGTGTCCGCTGATTTCACCGGCCAGCGGGGCGCCGAGCTCATGCATGCGCGCTTCAATAAATGAGTGGCCGGTTTTGTTCATAACGGGAACGCCGCCCAGTTTTTCGATCTCATTAATAAGTACTGCGGAAACTTTTACGTCAAAGACGATCCGGCTGTCGGGTTTTTGTGCAAGCAGATCACGTGCGAGTAAAAGTATTAAATAGTCCGCGGAGTAGTGTTTGCCGTTTTCGTCCACTATTCCAACGCGGTCGCCGTCGCCGTCGAATCCGATTCCAAGGTCGGCTTTTTCTTGTACGACCAGGCTGGAAAGATCGCGCATGTTGGCCTCCTCCTCAGGATTTGCCTCGTGGTTGGGATAGTTGCCGTCAAGGTCGCAGTACAGCTCCGTAACTTCGCATCCAAGCGCGCGCAAAAGTTCCGGTGCAAATTTGCCCGTCGTGCCGTTCCCGGCGTCCACGACGACTTTTAGGGGTTTTGAGGGTTTAATGCGCGCGCATATATCTTTTTTATAGATATCAAAAATGTCTTCTTTGGTTTCCAGCAGCCCTTCTCCGGTTTCAAAGTCGCCGCTTTGTATCAGTTTAAGAATTTCCTGAAGTTCATCTCCGCAAACGGAATGGGCGCTGCGCCCCACTATTTTTACGCCATTGTACTCTTTCGGATTGTGGCTTGCCGTAATGTTTACGCCGCTGTCCGCGCCGAATTTGCAGACGGCGTAGTACAAAAGAGGAGAAGTTATCAGCCCGGTATCCGTTACATCGATTCCGGTCGATAGTATCCCTTCAAAGAAA
>JAHJEW010000076.1 GCA_018825335.1 Patescibacteria group bacterium
CGATTCCGGCGATGAAGCCGCCACCCGTCCAGGTAGTACGGTACACCAGGAACCGGAACCCATTCCGGAACCTCTGCCGGTTCCCGTTTCTCCGGAACTTGCAAAAACAATTCCGGCACAGGTGAAATCGGCTCCGGATTCAGGATTGGCAAATGTAATACCAATAAAAGCTGCGAAAAAGACGGAACCGTTAAAAGCAAAACCTTTTAAAATACCTTTGCCGAATCAGGCGACGAAGCCGGTTAAAATTCCAAGGCCGGCTCCAATGCCAAAACCTGTTAAAGAAGTGATAAAAAAGCGAAAACCATTTTTTTCCCGGGAAGCGGGGCCGCAGGGACGTTTTAGAAAATTCGTTTCCGGCATCATTTTGGCGGCGACCACTTTCATTGCAGGGTCGGCCATTTACAATGCGACAAAATACAACGAAGAAACGAATAACAAAGACGAAACTTCTGCCACCGCAAAAACACCGGCACCAAAGGCGGCTGTAGCGCCAACCGCGGCGCAAACACCGGCTTCACCCGCTCCCGTCGCGCAAATCAAATCCTCATCCCCTGAAGAAGCCTCCGCCACTCTCGAAATCGACTGGAGCAAAGTTCAAAACGATAATCTAAAGCGAGCTTTGCAGGCCGGAAAAATCCATATCGACTCAAGTAAAAACGTTGTTGATCAGATTATAGGCGTGGCTGTTAATGCCGGAATAGCCCTTTCTCCAGAGCAAAAATCGCAGCTAAATCAGCTGTATGAAAATTACAATATTGGCGAATATGCGGATGTCATGGCTAAATACGGCGCCGCGCCGCGCTGGAAAGTCGACCAGGAAAAACAGCGCAACCAATATTTACGAAATTTTAAAAACTGGAGCCCGCAGGTTAACACGGAGCGCGGCGCGGGTGCATACCAGGACGTTTACAGCGCAGAGTGGAAAGATTTTCAGAAGTTTAAAGAACAAATACAGGAAGCCGGAATCGGCAATCCGGACAATCCATACGCGCAGGCCGCGGGCACAAAAGAAATTTCACTGCAAACAAACAGTGGATATTTAAAACTTTTTTCCGATATCGGAACGATCGTGGGATTCCTCAAGGAAAAGGGCAAAACCGGTATGAACGCCGCGCCCGACACCTCGGACACCGATGGCGGATGGAATCTGGACACTCCCGACTCCGCGCCAAACCAAACCCCCGGCGTTTCACCGTCCCCCGCACCTAAAACCCCGGCCCCCGCTCCCGCCGACCGCAACAAATTTGGCTTCAACAAGCCATATAGCCCCGCGCCCGACACCACGGAAGTAGACGACGGCTGGAACCTCGACGCGCCGCCAAAACCCGCAGCCAAACCCGCCCCGGCCAAAATCACGAGCACCGCGCCCGACACATCAGACATAGACGACGGCTGGGAACCGGTCTCTCCGAAAATGCCGCAAAAAAAAGCGGCGTAAAATTACATATTCTTGATAATTATTAAATCATAAAACATGCATCACTCAAATAAAACGCCCGAAAATGACCCCATTCTCGCTCCAACCGAAGACGCCGCAAATTTAACCAGAGAAATCTTTAAGGCGGTGGATGAATGGGAAACTCTGTGCAATACAATGAGTTCCACGGTGGAAAAAGTAAGTGCCGTTAGAAGCGTAATCACAATGTTAAAATCGCTAACAGTCGCCGAAATTCAGGCCATATCAAAGTTTGCACAAGAACTTGAAACCGCCCGTAAAAACAGTCCCCGGCACAACATAGATCAGGTAATGAACAACATGCGCGATGAACTTGAGCGGCTTGTAGTTTTTCAGAAAGGGGAACAGGACGACTAAGAAACAAGCCAATATCTAAACACTGTATACCGCCAAGAAGAGGATTTTCCTACTCCATCTCCTCCGCATAACACCGCCCGCAATAAATCTTTTCCGGGCGGCCCACCGCGTAAGTAGTCAGTATTTCCGCGGAGCACTTGTCGCACGCCCGCTTGCAAAGCTTCCGCGGATTCCTAAGCGCCAGCCGTGCCTTATGCCTGCAGTCCGCGCACACGTGCGGCAGCGGCAAATCCGCCCCGCGATAAAACGCCAGCTCCTGCGCAATAATCTTGTATCCCTTCCCGCAATCTTCACATCGCAGCACATCACCAAATATCGAATCCGTAACC
>JAHJEW010000077.1 GCA_018825335.1 Patescibacteria group bacterium
CGCCTGCTGCGCCGGAGGCGCAGCGGCGGGCGTGGCGGCATTGCTGCCGCCGGTTGCGCCGGTGTCCAGATTGCGGACAATCTGGACACCGATTACCACGATCGCCATGGTCATTCCCACCATGGCGAGAGCATTCATCTGGCTGCGGCTTGGCCGCCAGATGAACCAACCTCCGCCATTTTTCGATGGCGGGTTTGGCGCCGCCTTCGGCTCCGGGGTGGAGCCGAAGAGCGGCGGGACGGCGGCGGCCGGCAGATCCGGCTCGTCGTCGTCGTCCGGCATGATGCCGAACTGCGTCGGCCCCGTGGGGCCGCGCGGGGCGGGCGGGTTGGACCGCTGCCGCCGTGGGGGCGGCTGCTGCGGGAGCAGGGGGTTTCCCCCCAGCACCGCCGTCCGCCGGGACTCCTGGTCCTCGGCGAACTCCGCAATGATCGTCGCGAGTGGCCTCGCGACGACCGGGTCCGGCAGCCGATTGCTCAGCTGCCGGCAGACCTCGGACCAGTCGTCCTGGTCGAGGTCGAAAGAAATCCCGGAGTACGCGGACTCCAGGATCTCCTCCGCCGGATCCATGTCCGGCGAAATCCCTTGGCGGCGGAGTTCCCACTCCGCCGCCGCTTTTGTGAGTCTGTTCATCTATTGCCCCCTCCTTTGGGGCAATGGCGCGTCCGCGCCGAAATCGACATAATTGTCGAAGACGGCGCGGACGCAAAAAAAATCGATCGGGGTTCGAGCACCACCTTAGAGGTCAATTTTTAACCTTTAAGGTAATGCCCGAAATTACCCGCCCAGTTGTAAAAGAGCACGCTCTTCATCGTTAATGAAAAGTTCGTCAAGCATTGCAGTGGCGCGCGAATCCTTCCTTTGCAGTACTCTTATTTTTCGTTCGTAGCGTAGGCGCAACGGGTCCAGAGAGTTTTCGGGATCGCCTTTTCTATACTCGGCCAGCATCGCCTTTAATTTGGCTTTGGTTATACGCTCTTTGATTTCGTCCCAAAATTTCACCTCTAAGGTGGAATTTTCCACCTTTAAGGTTAAGTTTAAGGTTAAGTAGGTGAAGTCGTCCAGATTTTTCATGGCTTTCTGCATGAATATTTCCGCTTCCACGCCGCGCTGCATTTCCGCCGCGGTTACTCCCAGCTGATCGAAACTGAAAAATCCTTTTTCAATGCAATCTTTTATTACCTCTGTGTAAATATTGGCTTCCCGGACACCGGCGCAGGCCTCTCCGGCCAGATGCGCGGCCATTTTTATAAAGAGTTGATCCCATTCGGAAAAATAATCCTCCCATGATTTTGCGCTGTCAACAGCGCTTATTTTGCTACGATCCCCTAAAACGGTTATCTCGCCGCCGCTTAAAGTGATGTTGTATTCAGGGCGCGATATGCGCTGTCTTAGTTGTTTGTTTCCTGCCAGTTCGGCGAATGAACACATTCCCAGGAAGTTCCCCAGATTGATTTCGGCTCTTGACCTTAACAGAATTGTATGGAGGTGATTCATCGATTTTAGCAGTTGCATCATCTCCTTTTGCTCCCTTGCGGCAGTCATTTTTGTTGCGCGGCGCGTCAGTTCCTCTTCTCTTATGGCGGCTTCTTTGGCGGCCATAAGATCTTCTATTTCTTCCACTGTTGTAAACCGTCCCCGCTTTTCCACAAGATCGGTTAACTTGAGTATTCCGGCTTCCACAAGATTTATTATGAAAATGTTATCATTATTGGCGTCTTTTAAAGGTGTGTTGCCCGCAAGTCTTGTAAGCGCCCTGCGTGCATAGGACACGGCCATCTGCTTAATGTAATCCTGCGCCGAATCCGCGGATTGAAGGTTTTGGTCCATGTATAGACCCTCAACAATGATTTCTTCCGGCGTGAATATTTCCCCAAGATTAAATCCACGGCATTTCCAATATAGTTTTTGCAGATCTATAACGGATATCTTGTCATCAGACTCCAGAGCGGCAATGGATTTTCTTATTTCCAGTATGTAGGTAATTGTTTTTTCAAATTCTGGCGGGGCATTTAGCGCCTTCAGGTCTTCTTCCCCAATTAATCCCATTTCCCGGAAGCGTGCTATTTCCACTGCTCCCATGTTGGCGATTTCGCGATCTTTTTCGCGTTTTGCTATTTCCGCCCTTCCTCTTCTGTTGTCCGGCAAGAGACGTGTACCCAGACTGATTTTTTTTGAAACGGCCAGAGCGGACTGCGCATAGCGCTGCGTTCTTGCCAAAGCCTGTCCACGAATCTGTGGATAATCTATCCAGTATTTTTCCGGGGAAAACGGCTGCTTTTCCATCCCGGCCCGGTTAAGCATCAGTATGGTCTGGAAATGGCCTGAATCGGCTGTAAGGTTTTCTTCCCCCCATGCGCAGATCCGGTCCCAAATCCAGTCAAATATTTCTTCATACTTATTGCGGCAGAATAGCACAATGCGGGCTTTTTCCTCCTCCGGAACATTGCTGCCGAGTACTTCCATCAGGATGGTCCCGATTGCGTTTTGAGCCTCCATTTTCTGCTTATCGGTCGTGTATTCCTGATCTTCTATTCTTTCCAGCAGCTCGGTTATTATGCCTTTGCCCAAAAAATACGAACAGAACGGATCTCCCAGAAGTAATGGTTTTACCGCGTTATAGGAGTAGCCGTGCATCCGTGCATCAACCTTAACAACATGGTTCCCCAATTTGAGTACTTCTCCCGGTTTGATTTCAAATGTTTCGCTTGGGGGTGGGTTTTCTCCTTCATCGGTCAGTATTTTTACGTTCGCGTGGAGCATCTTTACAAAAAAACGATAATTGCCTTTGCCGTCCTCCACGGTATAAAGTTCGGCCATAAAAGGGGCGACTTCGTGCTTTAGTTCTTTGTGGCAGACTTTATGGCTGCCGAAGGTTATGGAGGGCACCAGAAAAGGTTCCCATTCTCCTTCTCCGCTTCCGCAGGTTCTCACCGAAAAAACGGGGCGTTTGAATAAAACTGCAAGGTTCTTGTCCAGGGGATCTTCGCCTTCAGCCACATGTAAAACGGCGATCCCCTCCCCCACGGCACGTAACATAATTTGTTGTTCAACGCGAACCAGCCGCTCAAGTCTCAGGCGGTCGTTTTCTTCAAGGCCGTAGATTATGCCCAGCTGCTCCTCGATAGCGCCCCTGATCTCTTCCTTCATGCTTTCGACCGTCTGTCTGTACTGCTGGAAATGGTTTTTTATTTCGGATGCCAGGGGAGCCGTAATAAATCCCAATTGGTGCTCCCGTTCAAATAAAAGCAGCTGTTCCAGCATTTGGCTTATTTGGAGGGCTTCCTCGCTTTGAGGACCTTTTGCGCGAATGAGGGATTGCCTGTGTTTTATTAGCTCCACCGCTCTGTCTCTAAGGGCGCGGCGCGCCTCTTCTTTTTCGGCCGGATCTTCCGTAAATAATTGATACGCGGGTGTGATTGTTATGTTGATGCGGCCCGGGCGGGAAGTACCGGTTTGCGCCTGAGATTTTTTCTGCGGAAGAACTCTAAGCATCTGGCCGGGCGCCAGCTGTGTCCATTGCTCTGTTGTCAGAATTTCGCCCGATTCAGGCTTAAACAGAGGGCCCTGGTTACTTTTTCCCCATATTTTATCGCCTTTGATTTTTATCTCGCCGTGAAAATCGCCAATTTGAGTATAAAGATCCGGATGTGATTCGGACGTTATCCGGATGTCACAGGAAGGATCTTTTCCTATTGTAAAAATATATTCGTCATTTTTCGGGGAATTGGATCTGTTAAAAAGAGGCATCGGCACCGATACCGGATTGCCCCGGTCATCGCAAAAGAAAGCGGCCGGGAAAGTGTTTATTTCCGGATTTTCAGGCAATTCGTCCACTAAAGTGATGATTGACGGATCCGACGGAGGCGGTGGAGGGGGATTTGATGACGGATGCAATGATTTCGGCCAGGATGAGGTGCGGCGCGGAGGCGGATTTGGCGGAGGGAGGGGTTGGGGGGTATTTGACTTTCTTTGTCTGTTAAATGCGCCATGAGCAGGCGGAGGGGTTGGCTCGGGAATGATTGAAGCGGGTGCTGCCGTTGATCTCGGCGCAGCCAAAGATGCGGGGGGGAAGTCGGTAAAAATCTGCACTCCACCACTGTTGGGATTAACTTCGATGGTTTGTCTGTCCTGCGAGAAATCCATTGTCGGCCTGTCGCCATCGGATGAACCGTCTAATTCATTATCCGGTGCGTCGTACTCCGATGTTGTTTCGTCTTCAATTACGGCATTAGGATTCCGACCGTCCGGTGTTGGCTTTTTCATTACTATTGCTGATAATTTATTTGCGAGGGCGTAGAATACGAATAAAATGACCTTTTGTCAAGGAATAATCACCTTAAAGGTGGTTTGGAGCTATTTCTCGATAATAATCGGTAAAATGAGCGGTGATCTCTCGATTTTCTGGTGTACGAGCTTGTCTATGCTTTCACGCAGGTATTTTTTTACTTCGTTGCGTTTTAGATCGGCACGCTTTTCTGTTATTTCCGTGTAGTTTTTCTTTGCCAGTTCCGTTATTTCATGGATAAGCGCTTCCGATTCTTTCATGTAGACGAATCCGCGGGAGATGATTTCTATTTCTCCTTTGATTTTCTTTGTTTTTTCGTCAACGGTGATTAGTATTATAAGAACGCCGTTTTCGGCCAGGGTTTGTCTGTCCATTATCACCTGCGCGCCAATATCGCCGACGCCAAGTCCGTCCACCATGATGTATTTGGTTTCGACCTTTTCGTCCTTGCTGCGAATTACGTTGTTTTCGACTTCCAAAATACCACCGTTTTCTATGATTATGCCCTGCTCATCCGAATAACCAAGCGACGTCGCAAGTTCTTTGCATCCCACCCGCATTACGTATTCGCCGTGGATCGGCACGACCGCTTTGGGTTTGACCATGGTCATCATGAGTTTAAGGTCTTCCTGCTGCGCGTGGCCGGAGGCGTGCACATCCATGATCTGATTGTTGATGATCCGCGCGCCGAGCCGTGCCAGGTTGTTGGTTACCGTGATGATCGCACGTTCGTTGCCCGGGATCGGTGTGGATGAAAGGATAACCGTGTCGCCTTTGGTGATCTTGATTTTACTGTGTTCCTCCAAAGACATGCGGCTTAGAGCAGCCACGTCTTCGCCCTGGCTGCCGGTTGTTAACACGATGGTTTTTTCCGGCGGGATTTTCTTTGCGCGATACAGGTCGTGCGTCATGCCCTGCGGTACCCGCAGGTATCCTATTTTACTGGCAATTTCGAAGTTATCTATAAGGCTGCGTCCGCTTAGTATGATTTTGCGGTCGTATTTTGCGGCGATGTTGACAATCTGCTGCAATCGCCCTATCTGCGAAGAAAAAGAGGCTATGATTATCCGTCCCTCGATGCTTTTAACCAGGGCATCCAGTGATTCGCCGATTTTTTGCTCGGTTATGGTGTGGCCGGGTTTTAGAGCGTTTGTTGAATCGATGAAAAGCGCGGCGATGTCCTGATGGGCCAGGGCGCTTATTTTATCGAATTCGGCCGGCATCTGGCATCCCGAAGGAGTCATGTCGAATTTGAAATCTCCGGTGTGGACAATGTTTCCGGCCGGTGCTTTAACCACCACTCCCAGCGAATCGGGGATACTGTGGTTTACGCCAAAAAAGCTGATATTGAACGCGCCCAGCCGAAGTGTGTCTTTTACCGTTATCACGTTGATTTTGGACTGATTGATCAGGCCGAACTCTTCGAGCTGCTTCTGTATCAGGCTCATTGTTAGCTGTGCACCATACATTTGAGGGTATTTGAGCTCCGGAATCAGGTATGAAACGGCGCCGATGTGATCCAGATGGCCGTGCGTAAATATAATTCCGCGGATGCGGTCCTCTTTTCCTTTCAGCCAGGTGATGTCCGGGATTATATAATCGACTCCCAGAAGGTCGGCTTCCGGGAACTGGAAGCCCATATCTATGATGATGATGTCGTTTTCGTATTCCAGGGCCATGCAGTTTTTGCCGATTTCGTTAAGGCCGCCGAGCGGAATTATGCGCAGTTTGCCGTGATATTGGGTGCGGGTGGGCTGGCCGTATGGGGCCGGCTGGCTTTGTGCGCCCGGCTGGCTGTATGGTGCAGGCTTTTGGTATGGTGGGCGCGGGCCTTGTTGAGGGCCGCGGTTTGTGCGATAAAACGGCCGGCCGCCGCGCTGTGGGTGCTTTGCGTGTTGCGGCTGCGGCGAGGCTTGCGGCTTTGGCGCTGTTTGTGGCTTTGGCGCGGGTTTTTGGAAAAATCGTTTTTTATGTTCGATTTTTTGCTGCGCGGGCTGGCTGCCGCTTTGTAATGTCTGTTTTAGCCAGCTATCGAGTTTGCTCTGTCTTTCAGAGCTTTCGTCCTTATTGTTCGTCATGTAACGCTTTAAGGTTATGTAATAATGTTTATTATTTCGTTCACCGACGCCGCGGCAAAACGAATGTTTTCATATAATGATACTCTATTTTCGTGTTTTCTCCTAATGTTCATGGTTTGTGAGACGCGGCGAGTATACATGAATTTGGCTATGGGAAGATAGGATTTAGATGGAAAGTCGTTGCATCGCCATCTCGATTATCGTAATGGAAATGCGAAAATCGATAGGCGATAAGAGAAAATTTGCTATTTTTCTTCGTGAAAATCTTTCCAGCTGTTTGCTAATTTTGTTAATTGTCTACAGCTTTTATCATAGAGATCAATTGTTTCTTTACACAAAACCTGGTTAACATAGCTGTTATAGATTGATAGGACGACTGAAAGATGGTGGATCATTTCGTTACTTTCGCCCATGGTATCATGAAGGTACTTTTGCCAATGGCGCCTATGATAGCGTTTTGCAAATCCCTCTGCCAATAATGCGGTGGCAGCTTTGCTAGACCTGCGCATCTGACTTACAAGATCAAACTGCTCTTCTTTTGGCAAACGGCAAATTATTTTGGTATGAACAATGATCATTGCCTTAAAAAGATTCTGATATACATGCAAATCCTGAAATGTCCGCATAGGGTTAAATGAATTTCTACTTTCCATTTTCGATTTTCCATTACGAATTACGATAATCGATGCAACGATTTTCATCCATTTTACTATGTTCACATTAAATTTTCCTAAATTCAGCACATTAGAATAATAATCATCCGGATTATTAGCAAGTGCATAAGCGTGGATTTTGTTTTACAATGGGGCGCGATGGATAAAAAGAGCAAAATCGGGATTTTGGGGGGCGGCGTGGAAGGGCTGGCGGCGGCCGCGTATCTTGCCGCGCACGGGTACAGGGACGTTACTTTGTATGATGAGAATACGTCGCTGGAAGATGCAGATGGAAGGTTTTTGGGAGGCACAGGGAGCGGGGATGGGGCTTTGAGCGGTCCGCCGCCGGTGCCCGCCGTACTTGGCATGGGTGCTTTTGACGAAATTGATGAGTGCGACACGGTTTTCAGGAGTCCCGGTGTTCATCCGGACAAATTAAAAGGTTTTGGCGGGGAAATTACGAGCACGATCCGTTTTTTTATGGAAAAGCGGCGCGGCGTCGTGATTGGAGTTACGGGGACGAAGGGCAAAGGCACTACCAGCGCGCTTATTTACGAGATTTTGCAGGAGGACGGGCGCGACGCGTATTTGGGCGGGAATATCGGGGAGTCGCCTTTGAAGTTTCTGGATGATCTGAATGATGATTCTTTGTCGGTTTTGGAGCTTTCCAGCTTTCAGCTGCAGGATCTTACGGTTAGTCCGGATGTGGCGGTTGTGCTTATGACCACCAGCGATCACATGGATTATCATAAAGACAAAGACGATTATTGGATGGCGAAGACGCCGATTGCGCGGTTTCAGGGGGAGGACGGAGTTTTGATTGTAAATAGTGATTATGATTACGCGGAGGCGTTCCTGGCTTTGGGTAAGGGGAAAAAGGTGGGGGTTAGTACGAAGGGAATGGTGGAGAAAGGAGCTTTTTTGTCTAACGGGAAGATTCTGTATATGTCTTGTGATGGGGGGATGTGCAGGCGAGAGGTGATTGGGGAGACTGCGCGGGTGGGGCTTCCGGGGCCGCATAATCTGGAAAATGTGCTGGCGGCGGTTTGCGTGGCGAGATCTTTGGGAGTTGGGATTGATGTAATTCAAAAGGTTATTTACAGGTTTTCCGGGCTGGAGCACCGGCTGGAATTGGTGCGGGAGGCTTTTGGGGTTAAGTTTTATAATGACTCTTTTTCGACTACACCGGAAACGTGCGTGGCTGCCGCGAGGGCTTTTGACGCGCCTACTTTCTTGATTTGCGGGGGCAGCGAGAAGTTTTCCGATTACTCGGATTGGGCGCGCGAACTAGAGGAGAACATGAATGTTAAAGCGGTTTTTTTGATCGGGGATACGGCGGCAAGGATGGAGGAGGCGCTGAAAATGGCGGCTATGAGGGGAAAGGTGGAGGAAGGCAAGGAGTTCCCGCTTAAGGTTTATATGTGCGGTAATCTGGAGAACGCGCTGAAGGAGGCGCGGGCGCAGGCCCGCGCCGGTGACTACGTCATTATGTCGCCGGCCGCGGCGAGCTTTGGATTATTTAAGAATTACAAAGAGCGCGGAAAGCGTTTTCGTGAGCTTGTCCGCGCCCTTTGATGTTATTGCTTCGTTTACGCAACTTTTCTTTCTTCCGCCGGGGTAGGCGCGCTTTTTACTCCTGCCATGACCTCTCTCATTTTTGCACGTAGACTATCGCATATTGCTTTTGTTGTTACGTACTGCTGATTTGCAGTTGCACGATTTTCTGCCGCTTGATCGGAAATTTTTCCCAATTTCAGGTAGGTTTTGATTCTGAAGAGTTCCTTTCTTTTTGCTTCAAGCGCAGGTGCATCCAGCTTTTCAGCCTGTGTAAGGGCGAATACGTCCGGATTTTCCATACAGTCAGTCCGTTCCTGTCCGGTAAGGTCACCCTTCAACGCCGCGTCGCGCTTTTCGGCCATGGTAAGGGCGTATACCTGCGGATATTGCACGCAGTCGATCTGTTCTTGCTGCGCATTTGTATTCATGTTTTCCATAATTTTTTAAATTAATGATTATTAAGGTTATGACTGTACCATCTTTTTTTATATCTGTCAAGGGTAGTATGGCTCATTAAACTCTTTGGGTAAAAATCTCAGTAAGAATTGAGAAAGGAAGAAGACAAAACATAAGCCTTTTTGCGAATCTTTCAACATTGCGAATACCACAATGCAAGCGTTTCATTGTCTCAAAACGACTGTGTAA
>JAHJEW010000078.1 GCA_018825335.1 Patescibacteria group bacterium
CCAAGAAAAGTGCGCTTTAAAACCAGGTCGAAAAAACTCATATGCCTGCGGCACGACTCCTGAATCTTGCCGCTCGCGTAAACCAGTTGCGGCCCCAATACGCCAATATCTTTATTCTTTTCCATATAGCTTACCATTTTTTCGATGCTGTCTTCCTGCACCGTTACATCGGGATTGTGAATGAAAAAATAGTCGCCCGTCGCCACCTTTGCGCCAATATTATTCCCGCGGCCGAACCCGACATTTTTTGGTAGCTTAATAAATGAAATTCTTTTCTGTCCGTGCGCATTTTCCAGAAAATCAAGGCTCTCCCTGTCATGAGAGGCGTTATCCACGACAATAATTTCCATTTCAAACCGGCCTTTGCTCTTCTCCAGAGCCTCCACGGCCAGCTTGGGAAAATATTTATGATTAAAATTTACGATGATAACGGAAACTTTCATGGTCTTAAAATTACACTTATGTCCAACTTATTCTCATGCTGGACAAGCTCTGTTTTGCCTGTAACAAACTTGTTATTCTCAATATCCATACTAATTGTAAGCCCGGCTCCCACGCACACATTTGTACCGATTTTTATTCCCGGCATAAAGCTTGTATTTATGCCGCTTCGCACATGATCGCCTGTAATAAGTCCGAACTTATTTCTTCCACTGTCGATTTTTTCACCGCGCACATTCATAGAAATATTGCCTTCATCAAAACGTAAATTGCCGGTTACCGTTCCCGCGCCGAAAGATACGTTATTACCGATCACACTGTCACCGATGTAATTGGAATGAGTCCACACGCGGTCGCCCAAAAAGCTGCGCGCCACTTCCGTCGCGTATCCCACCACGCAGTTCGCCCCAATGCATGAGCCGCGCACAAGCGCGTTTCCCGCCACAATGCTGCCGCGCCCAATATATGCGGGCCCGTTGATAGTCGCATGATCCAGAACTTTCACTCCATCCTCTAAATAAACATTGCCGCGGATAACGGCGCTCTCCGCAATCTCCGCGCCATCCGTTTTTGGCTTGATTCCGGCCAGAAAATGCTCCATCACCGCAAGAACATGCCACGGATACTTTATCGGCTGCCAGAAGCCGTTATATGGCAGAGCCTTAAACTTCAGCCCGCCTTTCATTAATGAGTCCAAAGCCTGCTCGTAACGATCATCTTTATCCGATGCCGTTTTCTTCAGCGCATCCACCAAAGGCCCGATATCTTTGAAATAATGGATAACAAGATTCACAAGATTGCCCGGCTCATTACCGGCCCCCGGCTTCTCCACGATGCTCTTAATAAAGCCGTTTTCAACCTGCAAATAACCGCCGGGGAAATATTCGCCGACCTCTTTGGCAACCAGAAAGCCGTCGTTTGCGCCCGCAGCGCCCACAAATTCATCTTTATTGATCTTTGTAAACACACTGTCTTCCACAATATCATTGCCGCTCACAATCAAAACAGGCCCGCCCGAAGCCACGGAGGCCGCGCTCAAAACCGCCCCCGCCATGCCGTCGTCAAGATTTTCCTGCTCCACCACCTCTATTTTCATCGAAAGCCGCGCGGCCCCGCCGCGGCGGGATCCCGCCATGGCGGTGACCAGTTCACGCAGTTTCTCAAGATTATGCGAGCCCCCAACAAGAACAAAATCATCAAAACCGGCGGCGGCCAGCTGCTCCAACTGAATCTGAACAAGCGGCTTCCCCAGAAAATTAAGGAAATTCTTATCCTCAATCGGTTTAAGACGTTTACTCCTGCCGGCGGCCAGTAAAACAACTTTCATATGAAGATATGTAAAACGGCTTTCATTCTAACCAAACAGGCATTCAAAAGCCAGGGAAACAGCCGGTGCTTCCCGTCGCTCTCAAAGTCGGGTGCCTCCTCCTAAAGCTCTGTCGGTGTTTTCGACGGTCTTTCTTGAGATTCCGGCTTATAAACAAGATCATTAAACCCGCCATTCAATAAATCTCCCTTTAACCTATTGGCATCCAGCGATTTCCCCGGGCAAACAAAAAGCTCCTTGGGGGACACCGGCGCTCCATTGGGAATATTAAAAATATTCACAGAATTTTCACGGTGCTCCGATCTTTTATCAACTTTCCCCAATAAGTAACCAACCCCGCCGCAAACAGCGGCCGTAATAGCCAGAATCCCCGCTAGTGTGGTGACGTTAAACCCGGCTTCACGTCCGGATTTCTCTGCAGAACAGTCCGGAGAAAAGATTTTTTCTGAATTTACAGTCATTTCGTGTATTAGATTTATTTTATTATTTTATCTTCTATTTCTTTTAAATACCCACTATAAAGTTCAATAACTTTATTCTGAATACTATTAATATTTCTACCTGAAGCTTCATCCGCGGCCTCAAGAACCTGTTCCAATAATGCATTAATGTCCTCCGGGCGAAGAGCAATTGTCCCAACTTCTTCATCCACCCCTTCCTGAAAAACACCTATCGGACCATTCCCTTTACGCTTCAGTGATAAAGAAGCAAGTCTGTTCCCGCGGGAATATTCCTTTTTGGACGAAAAAATATCAATATGCATACGGTCACAATCATTATCGGGATCAGAATCATCTGTATCAGAATAAGCTACAAAAAAATATTTCGAACCAATAAGATGGGATGATATTGTTTCAAACAGCTTTTCCCAAACCGCGCGGGCTTTTTCCGGATCAAATCCACTTACGGCTGTTTCTACAGCCGGGCCGATTAATTCAGGTTGAGTATTCATAATGATAATTATTGAAGTACGCCTATAAACTTAGGTAACATAACATAACACAAACTGCAAAAAAGTCAACAATTATTTGGCTCATTAAACTCTTTGGGTAAACTTTTTCGGGCTTTTAGGCTGGTAGATGCGGTATAACACAAAATCCCCAAATTGAATTTGGGAAATGTTCATCAAAAGAGCATATTTGGAGGTGAATTATTCACTAAACCCCTCCAA
>JAHJEW010000079.1 GCA_018825335.1 Patescibacteria group bacterium
AAAACTAATATTGCTTTCCATATAGCCTGGAAACTTTTCCACACCAGATGGAATTTGCAGCGCGATGGCGGCAGAAGGCCAAGAATTTTGTTTATGGCCGATAGAAATATTTTAGCCAACCAGGCTTTTAACGCCTTCAATGAATTTCCGGAAGATGCTCTGGTTCGTATTAGCCCTGCCGATATTCGCAAAAAGGGAAACGTTCCAACCAACGGTAGCATTTTCTTTACGATTTTCCAGACATTTATGAGCGGCCCGAACAACACGCCATATTATGGCGATTATCCACCGGATTTTTTCGATTTTATTGTAATTGATGAATGTCATCGCGGCGGTGCGAATAATGAATCTAACTGGCGCGGCATTTTGGAATATTTTTCACCGGCGGTTCAACTTGGATTAACCGCTACTCCAAAACGAAAAGACAATATTGATACTTACAGGTATTTTGGCGATCCTGTTTACATTTATTCCCTCAAACAGGGCATTAATGATGGGTTTTTGACTCCTTTCAGGGTTCGAATCGTAAAAACCACGCTTGATGAGTATTTGTATACTACGGATGATGAGGTGGTTGAAGGTGAAGTTGAAGAAGGAAAAATTTATGTAGAGGATGATTTCGCCAAAGGCAGGATTGAAATCATAGAAAGGGAAGAAGAAAGAGTGAAAATTATGTTGAAAGAAATTGACCAAACCGACAAAACATTGGTTTTTTGTTCCACTCAAGGCCACGCGCTTTTAATTAGAGATTTAATTAATAAAAATAAAGAAAGCAAAGATCCTTTCTACTGTGTACGTGTGACGGCTAATGACGGAGCGCGTGGAGATCAGTACTTGGCTGATTTCAAAGATAATGAAAAGACCATTCCTACGATTTTAACAACATCACAGAAGCTTTCCACGGGAGTGGATGCGCGTAATGTGCGAAATATAGTGCTAATGAGGCCGGTTAATTCTGTTGTTGAATTTAAACAGATTGTGGGGAGGGGAACGCGTCTTTTTGACGGCAAAGAGTATTTTACAATTATTGATTTCGTTGATGCCTATAAGCATTTCTCCGATCAGGAATGGGACGGAGAACCGATTGCCAAGATTATTGACGATGAAAAGAAGGCGGAAAAATATGATAATGAGAAGAAAAAGTTTAAACCAATGGTGGTTAGAGATAGCGATGATTTGGAAGAAGCTGATGAGATTGAGGAAAAGCCCAAAAAAATAAAAATAAAATTAAGCGACGGCAAAGTAAGAGAAGTACAGCACATAATTTCGACATTATTTTATAGCGCATCTGGAAAACCGATTTCAGGGGAAGAATTTTTAAAAAATATTTATGGAGATTTACCTGAATTCATTAAAAACGAAGACGATTTAAGAAAAATCTGGTCGGATCCAAAAACCAGAAAAGCTTTCCTGGAGAAAATCGAAAAGGCCGGTTATGGAAAAGAAGAGTTGGAGAATCTTAAAAAGCTGGTTGATGCAGAGGATAGCGATCTATTTGATGTACTGGCCTATGTGGCCTTTGCAACGCCAATGTTTACAAGAAAGGAGCGAGTGGATGAAGCGGAGCCTTTTATCGTGAAAGGGCTGGATGAAAAGCAAAAGGAGTTTCTGGATTTTGTATTATCAAAATATATCGAAGTGGGAGAACAAGAACTATCTGAAGAAAAGTTGCCTGAACTATTAAAGCTAAAATACAAGGCCATAACGGATGCCGAAGAAAAACTTGGAGGCGTTAAAAAAATCCGCGTGACCTTTTTTGAATTACAAAAGGCACTTTATTCTAAATTAGATCCGCGCTAACCCTCATCTCTCCAAATACTTCTTCCTTTCCTCCGGCTCAAAATGCTCAATCGCATACCGCAGCATCGTCCGCGGCATCGCCCTGCAATGTTTTTTCAGAAAAGATTCCAGCGCAGCTCTGTCCCGATCCCCAACCTCGCGTAGCATCCAACCCGCAGCCTTGTGAATCAGATCATGTGAATCCTTAAGCAGTATTTCGGAAATCTTAAGCGTATCTTCAAACTGCCCCTCGCGAATAAACCGCTGAGTCGCAACAACGGCAATCCGCCTGTCCCACAGCGACTTCCCCCGCGCGTAGTCATAAAGAATCGACCGATCCTTATCCAGCAAGAAATCCCCAACAATATGCGGAGCCGAGCTATCCACCAGATCCCAGTTATTCACATACCGTCTATGTTTCAAATAAAAATCAAAGATTTTTTTCTTTGTATCGGCATCCCCCTTCTGATATTGAAGGACGAGAATAAACAGAGCGGTAAGCCGAAATTCATGAATCTTGTTTGTTAAAAGAAAAGAGACCTGATCAAGCGGAATATCCCGAAATTTTTTCGCAATCTTCCGCTGCTCCGGAACGGTAACCCCAATCAGCACATCCCCCTCGGCGTATTGCCCCTTCCCGGTCTTAAAAAATCCCGCAAGAAATACCGCCTTCTCCGGATTACCCAACGCGGAAAGCTCTTTCGCCACATTTTGTGAGGTAGAAACCATGTACCCAGAATAGCACAGCAAACTGCCGCATATTTAGAAGAACAACATTGACAAAAAAAAGAAAACTATTATAATATAAGGAAATCAGGTTAAATATAACACTTTACATTTTCAAAATGAACCATCAGGACAAAATGCACAGCCGCACAGAACAGCCCCGTGCGGACATGATCTTCGATCTCATTACGGATTCTCTTCAGGATGAACCGGACAAAAATAGGCGCTATCAACTTATTTATGACTCCTATCCCACAAAAGAACAATGTTTGGCCGCGCGGGAACTCCTGGAACAAAAACAGCAGATACTCCATGGAGTGGTCGGGGCAAGCCGGGAAGAAAATGCAAGAGAACTGACCGAACTGGAAGAACATTTTGAAGGGATCAAAAAAAGCATAGAATCCATTGAAAACGCTATCGCCGCCGTAAAAAATCTACCGGACCAAACAATTGCCCGGGGGCTTGAGGAAAATCTGCGAACGGAGCAGGAAAGGCGTGCACAATTGACCGAAAAAATCTCTACCCTAAAGGGCATATCCGACCCGGAGAAAGCCCTGGCGGCCATTTCACAAACAATAGAAGATATAAATTCAATCGTTGGCTACTTTACGCGGAAATCAAAGCAGCTGCATTTTTTTGAAGGTACATATAAAGAGAAAAAGCGTGATCTTGGTGCCCAGATGGCGGGAGGTCATGAACTTCCAATCGGCGACGAATTAACGGAAGCGCATTTAATAGAGGAGCAAAAACGCGCAGAACAGATTGAATCAACGGCCAGAACGGTCAGAAGATCCATTAAAGCCATAAAAATTTTTGGAAGAAAAGAACCGGACGAGATATCTTTCAGGGAAAAAGTGGAAACATTCATAGGACCACAGCAAAAAGAGGAAAAAGAATCAATGAAGTTCGCCCCCGACGAAGAAGAAATGCAGTTGACGCTACTCTATGCCAACTTTGAAGACACGCCGGAGAACAGAGCAAAAGTAAAAAGGTTCCAGAAAACGGCAAAATACCTGGAGGCGCGTGAAGAAGCGGTAAATTCAATCAAGGTTAAACCCTATGAAGAAATCAGAAAAAATGTTTCAAACGATTGGAAAAAACAAATTATCAGCAACGACGCAAGAACATTCCGGCTGAAAAGCGAACTGGCACGTCTGTTCACCGCAACCGATGAAGAGTTCAGGGCGGCAACGGGATTTCTTCAAAGACCTCTCCATGATTATGAAAACAATGTAGATAAGTCACATGAGCCTAATTTCAGATCAAGGGTCATTGACTCTTTGGAGACAATGATGAGCACTGAATGGAACAATGATGTCACATCCAAGGCTGTTAATGACCTACAAACAAATATTATAGCTTTGGCGTTCATAAGGGCATACCGGGACAAAGCGCCCAAGGAAATTAAAGCAATACCGGGAGATTTAGCAAAAAAAAAACCGAACCGCACCTACTTCACCGGAAATACGCAACGCGAGGTTCTTCAATGGCTGCTAAAAAATCAGGAGCACATAGCCCCCGAAGTTAAGGAGCAAATAATTGGTGTGGTGAAAGAGTATTTGCCCCATATAGCAAGCCAGGCTGAATTGGGAGGTGATGGGGGAGAACACAATAATCTAATTAAAGTCGTAAAAAGTCTGTGCGGAGACACCATCCGGTTCAACTCCCACGACGGCTTTACCATGGAAGGGGCGGGGCGCGAAAATGCCATGGCATTTCAAAAAAAACAGAGGGCGGCAAAATGGAAGAAAGAATTAGCCGAAATATATCAGGTCAACAATGAACGGGCCAATGAGAACTATAATCTCATGCAATATAATGCAGGCACCATTGAGAACCTGCAACAATGTGCTAATTCACTATCATACGCTTTTGAAAGCGCGAAAGAATCCTATGAACGCAGTTTAAGATCTTTAAGAGGAGATATTAATGATATTACCAATAATTTTTATAACAACCAATTATTGACCGAGCTTAAGAAGCAGATAGCTACTGCTTTAAAACTTGGAGTCGAAGGCATAAGCCAAGATGATGTGCCCGAAGAATTCCTTTTTACTTCGAATAAGGAATACACGCCGCAAATTGAAGAGTTTTTTACAAGATTACGCCGTTGCCACAAGATAGTAATGGCGGTCCTTGAAGCAGCACGGAATAGGAAAGAACAAATGGGATTCTTAACAAAAAATAAAGTAAAAGATGAAATGAATAAGCTGATTGAAGAACTGGGAAAGCGGGAAAAAGGTTTCACCCGGGAAGGTGCTTACCTTAATTATGAACAGACGCCCAAAGACGAAGTTTATTATAAGCTCATGCAATTGGAAGCAGAGGGAGTCCGGCTAGAAAAAGATGAAAATTTTGAACGACTGTTAAAAAAAGTGAAAGAACTGATGGAAGAGCGCCTGAAATTACTTAAGGATGCAAAGCACCTGGGAATAAATGCGGGGCCTGTATCATTGTCATCGCTCATACAGGAAATGCGCGACATAATGAAGCGGTATCCACATATGGGAATACAAATGGATGCGATAGTGAATGAATATACCGCAAAAGAATATATTTTAACAGATGAGAAAAGAAGACAAAAGCAGGACATTTTGCGCAGATACCTGAAAGAGGGCGGCATTATGCCGGATTTCATAAACTGCAGATTAATTTACAAATACACGCAGCCGGACAAACCGGTGCCGGGCGGAATGCTTTTAGACATGCCGCTGGATTCTCTCCTGGGTGAGTAGAGGAAGGCGCAAATAGAGGCAAGCCCATCTACGTTCCCTCTGGGCGCCGCAATAAACCTATTGACAATAAACATTGCGGGTTTCAAGGTGAAGGTGCAAAACGTATTCCGCAATCATGCACGGTTCAAAATTGCAGCCGGCTTCGGAATCGCAGGAGACTTCGGATACACAGGTATCCGCCGTTTCGACGTCGGATGAAATACAGAAAAACGGGCTTAAGATCGCAATGTCCGTAGTAAGGAAAGTCGAAAACATCATAACCGGTCCCCTGCCTGAAAAACCGGCATTGGAATTTAAGGCCGGAGATAAAGCGGTATATCCCGTTCAGGGCGTTGCCGAAGTGATGGAAATAAAAGATATGGACATAAATGGTGAGAGGCAAAGTTTCTATGTTTTGCAAATTTTGGATACCAACAGAAAAATTATGGTTCCCGTTAATAAAGCGGGAGACATAGGTGTGCGCCCGATCATTCCCGAAGGCCAGATAGAGGATCTCTTTGAAATCATGAGGGAGAATACGGTCGATAATGGCAATAAAACCTGGAACCGCCGGTATATGGGATTTATGGCAAAAATGAAGACAGGTTCCATTTTTGATGCCGTAGAGGTATTTCGAGACCTGTACCGGATCGGAATCGGGAAAGACCTGGCATTCGCCGAAAAACAAATGCTGGAAAAAGCGCGAGAATTTATTATAAAGGAAATTGCCGTTGCCCGCGGTCAGGATGAATGCGAGGTCAGGCGTGAATTGGAAGCGGTTTTCAATTAAAATTCAATTAAAGACGTTCTTCCCACCGTTTCGGTTTTATGTTATAATTCAACGATGCTTAAACGAAAACCACACCATTTTGGTATTTCCATTTACCCTGCAAGGCTGGTCTTTATAGGGTTGGAAAAAGCACCCAAAGGGCCGGGAGAAACACCTAAAGGACATGGTATTCCAATAAATGTTGATGAAAAGCCGGATCCGGAAAAGGCAAAAGCCGAATCGGTACTGGAAAGCCCCGAAAGCAAAGATCTTTTCGAGGCGAAAAACTACGATAAACGTTACGGCTCATATTACGTGTGCGAAAATCCGGACAATAAAGCTAGTTTCAGATTTCTTTCCTTTAAAAACCGCGGCGAATACCAAGGTCTGGCTCCGGAGCTGCGCGAAGACTATTTAAGTAAGCATAACAACGAAATACAGGCCAACTATCAGAATGAAAAAGAGGCGTGGAAAAGAATGTCTCCGCTTCTAAGGGTGCCACGTTTGCGCCCTTCGCTAACCGATCGTCCGGAGCTCATGGTGGAAAAACCCGTATACGCGCTGGGCGGACGCGTAAGTGAAGGAATCGCCAAAAATTTCCGCCTCCCCGAAGGATCAAAAGCCAAAGTGGATTACATCCCCGGCGCTGATCCACAGGCCCTTTTACAGAATTTTGAAGCGCAGATAAAAACAATTTCCCCGGATGCGCTCAAAGGCGCGTCGGCTGTAGTAAGCTTTGACCCCGACCTGTTTGGATCGAAAATGCCGCATAAACAGTACGTGGAAGGCACAAAACAACTATTAACAAGGCTAAAACAACTTGGGATGGTCGTAACGATGCTATCGCCACTAAAAACCTGGAATTTTGAATTTAAAGATGTACCTTCTTATGACAAAAAGACCCCCGTCGACAAAGAAGAAAACCGTGACCGCATAATGGCAAATAAACGCAGAAACGAATACTGGAAAGAATTGGCCGGTTTTAAAGAACAGAGACTCATAACTTCGCTTGTGGATCTGGGGGATACCGCGGCGGCGCAAGACACTATTGGCACAAATAAAGCCTTTCTGAGCACGGAAAAAGGACAACTCCTCAACGGAAAAGGCAACGAGCTGGCCGTAAATGCCGCCATTTTAGGAATAAACGCCGCAAACGGCTACGAAGCGGGCAATCTTGACAATGAAAGATACTGGCCGGGCGGCGAAGATTACGAACTTGGCAAAACCACAATCACCGGAAAACAGGTAACAAGCGTTGTCGCCGGCGCACCTCTTGTATCGGAGGCGGAAAGAAAAGCGGCATACGAAAGGGTAAAACCAAAAGACCCGCTGGAACCGCTGCGCCATCTGGCAACAAACCTAATGGATGAGTCATTGTTTACTCAAAGCCACGATTATCTATACAAAGAATACGAGCAGCAGCGCTTTATTCCGGGAATGTACGTCCATTCATATCCCGCAAAACGCGTGGTGCATGAAGCTTTCTACGCTCTAAAAGCCAAAAAGGCGGCCAACGAAGATGTAACGGAACAAACGCGTGAATTCACCCGCCTGGCCTCCAACGTTTACGTAAAACTGGCCCGGATAGCCATCATCCACGCCCGCGAACTTTTTGAAGATAAGACAGGACAGTTCCTTTCGTACAGAAAACAGGCATACGACCACGCAAAATCGTATGTGGAAAACGCCGAAAAAGCGAACAAATATTACCACCTCTACGACAGCAATATTACAGGTCTGCAAAACGAGCTGGCCACATTTGAACAATCAAAGGAGTTTAAAGCCTGGGAGCAGTCAAAAGAATAAAACCAAAAACCGGAAGTTATTTCGAGGGCGATTTTTGGCTTGTCTCCAACGGTTTACTTGGTCCGGGCCAAAACACGGACGGTAAAATGTAATATTTCCTCCCTGTCCAGATTGTATTTGTCTGGCTATTTTGGAAAATGTCAAATACTACCCCTTGAATTCTAGATCGAAACGCAACTGAAAGGACATCTCAGTTGGGAGTATGATGATGAAGCAAACCATATCATATAACCCCAAAAAAGATGTCCCACAAACAGCTTAGCTCAAATGAACGTGTTGTGCTAGAAAGGCTTC
>JAHJEW010000080.1 GCA_018825335.1 Patescibacteria group bacterium
AAAGTTCAAAAAATTTACAATCAGGATCTGATAAATGAGAGACATCGCCACCGTTATGAATATAACAACACACTAAGAAACAAACTGGAAAGCGCCGGACTTGTTACCGCGGGAGTATTTCAAAAAGGAAACCTTGTGGAAATCGTGGAATTGAAAGACCACCCGTATATGGTGGGATGCCAGTTCCATCCGGAATTCTTATCCAGACCCCACCGACCTCATCCTCTATTTTTCAGCTTCATTGAGGCAAGCAAAAAATATCAAAAAAAGTAAATGCCAGAATACAGGTACACCGTTATTAATACTGCTAATCAACAACTGCAGGGCACCATCGGTTCACCGGATGAAACAAGCGCCCGCAAAGAGTTAAATGAACTCGGTTTTTCGATTGTATCCATTGAACTTATCCCGGCAGAGCAGGCTCCCGGCGCGGAAGAAAGCAAAATTCCAACATTCGAATTCGCCGCCATCGACAAAAACCAGAAACGCGTCCTGGGAACGATTAAAGCAACTTCCGATTACGAAGCATATAAAAGACTTGTCACGGAATATGAATTTGAAGTGGAATATGTAAGCGACACCGGTCTAAGTGAAGAAGAAAAAGTTAAAGCCCGCAAAAAAGGCAGCTACGAATTCCAGATGCAACTGGAAGCCGAGCAGGGCACTGCTGGCCTAAAGGAAACCGCAGATGAAAAAGACCTTAAGGAATTTGAAAAAAAACAGGAAGTACTAAAACACCAGATAGATTTTGTTTTGGGTAAGGTTAAAGAAATACTGGATAAATATGAACAGGACATGAAACCCATTACCAAAGAGAAAATCCGCCAACAGGTGGACAAGATTTTGAGGATAAAAAACAGCACAAATCTGGATTACGTCCGAAAAACAACGGAAGATCTGCTTAAATTTCTTCAAAAAGAAGAAATGTTTCTCCACGAGGAGGCTCATTATAAAGATCGCACAAATATGGTTGTGGAAGCCCAAAGTATGATGATGGAACTCAAACGGGGTAAAGCAAAAAAAAACATCAGTTTGAGCGAATTACTCCGCCAATGGCATGAGGAAAATATTGTGAACGTGGAAAATCCACCGCTCTATAACAGAGTGGCCGATTTCTTCATCAGAAATGTTATCGGCATTCAAAGCGAGAATAAGGAAATAACTGGAATAAAAGAAAATATCAGATCCATAAACAATCAGATCCAACACTATTTAACCATGTATTTTCAGGCCCCCAGCCCCGAATTTAAGACACAAACCAAAGAGGGACTGAAACGTCTCTGGCAACAGAGAAAAAAACTTAAAGCATCATTAAAGGAGGAAAGAAAAAAACTGGCATCGCAGCGTAAATTATCCACCGAGCTGACAACCACCGAAAAACTGGCGCGGGAACTACTATCGTTTACAAGCTGGCTGTTAATGTTTTATCTCGTTTACTATTTTGTTTCCATTTACGCAATCTCCAAAAATTTCGGCTTCGACGAAGTTCCGCATTTTTTTTACATCTACCGCTCGGCCTTTCTTAAATACTTTATGGCCACACTCTTCCTTTTCTACTCGGCCCTGAGCATAAAAATCAACTTCTTCAAAAGAAATGACATTGCAACGCTGATCATAACCCCGGTATGCTTGTTCAGCATCGTATTAATCTACCTTAATTTCTAGAACAAATGTATCCGATCCTTCTGGAGTTTGGCCCGATAACCATATATTCACTTTGGATCTTTGTGGCGATAGGGTTTTTCGCAGCCCTGCTCATCACCAACAAATTGGTCCAAAAAAACCGTGTCCCCTTAAGGTTTATTTCCAATTACAGTCTGGCGATTTTTTTCGGAGGTCTGATTATGTCGCGCATTGTGTATATAATACGCAATTACGAACTTTTTTTTCAGGACATCAGCTTCGTATCTTTTCTGAAATTTTTCCATATTTGGGACAAAGGCCTTTCACCCTGGGGAGGTGTACTAGGCATAATTCTAGGCTTAATATTTTTCGCCAGAAAAGAAGGAGAAAGCGTTCGTAAATGGCTGGATATATTTAGTGTAAGCATACTCGGCGCAATCACCTTCATAAACATCGGCGCCTTTTTGGATGGACGTAATTACGGCCGCGAGACAGGTCTACCATGGGGTATAATCGCCGAAAACTCCATTTACGCCGTACCCATACATCCCGTGCAAATATACGCCGCTATTTACAGCGGGATATTAACAATAGTGCTTTACCAGTTATTTAATCACAAGATCTCCAAACACCCCGGTAATATTACCCTGATGGCAATCGGTGGTTATTCTTTCTTCAAAATACTTGAGGAATTTATGAGAGGCGACGAAAGCAATACTCTCTTTGGCATAAGAGAGGCGCAAATTTACGCTTTACTTGCACTGCTCATTACCATTATTCTTTTTCTTGTAAGAAAATACAAAAAAACTAACACCTGACAACATGGACATTCTGAACACCTTCGTACTTTACCTATTCAATCCAATACCCGGACGACCCTTCGAATACTACTATCTCGTTGGGATTATTGTTCTTTTATTATTGGGACTTGGCATTTTCATCCGCGTTTACAACCGGAAAAACAAAGAAGACAGAATCTTCCGCAAGCTCTTCAAAAAATATCCGTCAAAACTATGGACCATGGCAATCGCCCTGGCAATTTACCTTTTGGCGCGTTACAACTATATTCCGTTTTTTTCGATGAGGCTGCTGTTTTATCTTATAGCGGCAACCACTCTGTATCTTATATATGACATAATAAACAGCTATCTAAGAAAATATCCGGCGGCAAAAAAGTTGCACCACGAACAAATGGCCCTAAACAGATACAAAATCTCAAGAAAGAAGAAAAAGAAAAAAGGAAGATAATCTATAACTCATCTTTCCAGTACAGACGATTCAGCGCTCCCTGCCCGGTCCAATAAAGAGCTCCGTCTTTCCCGAAAACATAATCGGACTGCGTGTCTTTAAGTAAAACCACATCATCCGTATCATAGATATCGGCAACAATAACGGAGTTGCCTGAATCAAGCAGATAATGGCCGCTTTCATCGAACCAGCCGATTGGCATCATGCCGGTCTCAAGTTTACGAATGTGTCTCAGAATGGTCTTGGAAATATCGTAGAAAAAAAGATCTTTTTCTCCTGTTTCATATTCCACCAAAAGTAATTCATACTTTAATCCGGGATAAAGTGCTATTTGTTTAACCTTTTCCGCATTTTCATCCAATAAAGTCACCTCATCCTCCTCATGATTCATCAGGTACAGGGTACCACCTGAAACATAAAATATCTGACCATTTCTCGTAATAACGTAATTTTCAATATCACTTTTAATCACATCAACAATTTCAGGATCAAAGCTGTCCGGCATTTCCACCGGCAAATCATCAAAAGAAATGGCATAAAGACTTGAATTGTCCAGATAATAAACCCGCCTGCCATTGGCATCGATATAGATATCAACGGAAGTTTCCGGCAGGTAAAACTGTTTAAACTGCCGGCTGGCCAGATCCAGAAAAGCATACTCTTTATCGGGGAATCGCAGGAAAAGACTCAGGTCGGAATACGTCTGTAAAACCTCAAAATCGCTGCGAAATAAATCCATTTCCTCTTCATGAAAAGCTCCCCTGTTCCCGAAAATCATTGCCCTGATTAAATTACTTCCCGGAGTAACAGCCATAATGAAACCATCGCCGTAAATTAGTTTCTCATCTTCATTAAAAGTAACAATCCCGGTTTTATATGGCTCCAGATCGTTTGGTACAAGCAAAACATCCCTCACAATCGAAACTACATCTTCCTTAACTTCAACCTCCCGTGACCACACCGTAAACCCTTCTTTACGAACACTAAGATCATGGACACCCGGCAATACATTTTTTATCTGAATAGGGAGCAATTCGGCCAATTGCTCACCGTCCAGGTATACCTCCGTTTCGGTTTTCGGCGTGACAATATCAATAATACTGGTCTTTTGCACACTGCCTTCATCAACATCAATTCTATAACCATTGGCAAAAAACAGTGTAACACCAGTCACGACAAGAAAAAGCGTAACGAAAAAAAACTCCAATAATAGCCGCCACGTCGATTGTTTCATTAAAAATTATTCCAATTGTAAAATTTCATATTCCACCACTCCCCTTGGAGCAAAAACCTTGACGATATCTCCCTTCTTTTTATCAAGAAGTACGCTACCCACCGGCGATTCATTGGATATCTTATGAGTCAGCGGATCAGCCTCGGTAGACCCGACAATTGTATATGTTTCCGGCTCCGCTTTCTTTCTGCCAACATCTCTAATCACAACATGAGTACCAATCTGAACCGTCCTTACATCCTGTTTTTCCTGAATAATTTTGGCATACTTAACCTTTTCCTCCAGCTCGGCAATCCGTCCCTCCACAAAAGCCTGCTCATTTTTCGCCTCCTCATACTCGGAATTCTCGGAAAGATCGCCGTAGGAAATTGCCTCCTTAAGCCTACTGGCAACCTCCTTACGCTTAACGTTTTTAAGCTCCTCCAGTTCATCTTTAAGTTTCGCAAAACCTTCCTTTGTAACAAGAATCATTTTTTCATCCGATGATGTTTGTGTGGATGAAGCGGTTACATCAGCCATATTTTCAATATTAGAAAAATAAATAATTAAACATTGCTGTCACTGCGAATCTTAACACTTGTAGGATGCTCCTTCATTTTCTGTAAAACCTTGGCCTCAATCTGACGAATGCGCTCGCGCGTAACACCAAACTCGTGCCCGACCTCCTCCAGCGTATGTCCAACACCGTCATTAAGCCCAAAACGCATTTCTATAATCTTGCGCTCGCGCGCCGACAGATAATGTAGCATTTCATGAATATTCTCTTTAATAAGCTGTCTGTTGGTTGCCTCCAGCGGCGACTGCGCGTCATCGTCTTCAATAAAATCGCCGAGTTTACTGTCTTCCTCGGTACCGACCGGCGCCTCAAGCGAAACAATATCCTGTGAAATTTTTAAAATATGCCGCACTTTCTTATCATCCATATCCATTTCCGCCGCTAGTTCCTCAACCAAAGGCTCGCGCCCAAGCTCCTGCACAAGACGCCTTTGAGCATGCGTAAGCTTGTTTATCGTCTCCACCATGTGCACCGGAATACGAATAGTGCGCGCCTGGTCCGCAATCGCGCGGGTAATAGCCTGACGAATCCACCAGGTGGCGTATGTGGAAAACTTGAATCCCCTGTCAGGATCAAACTTCTCTACCGCGCGGAATAGACCGATATTCCCCTCCTGAATAAGATCAAGGAAAGAAAGCCCGCGCCCGATATATTTTTTTGCAATACTCACCACCAGACGCAAATTGGCTTCTGCCAGCTGCTTCTTGGCAGTCTGATCACCTTTCTTGATCCGACGGGCCAGATCAACCTCTTCTTTCGCAGTCAAAAGAGGCACCTTACCTATTTCACACAAATAAAGCCTGATTGAATCATTGGCAATCTCACGAAGCTCAACCTGGGCAGAAGCCACACTCCTTGTTTTTTCCTCCAGCTGCTTTTCTTCCGCATCATCTTCAGAATCAGAATCGCTTTTCAAAATCATCGCATCTTTACTGTCGATTACCTCAATTCCAAGATCAATAAAAAGCGCGTAAAGCTCATCCAGAATTAAAAGATCATCCTCCACGTTCGGCATGGCCTTTAAAAGCTCCTGATGTGTAATAAAACCATGCTCCTGTCCTTTCTTTACCAGATCCCGGACTGCTTCCGGAAACTGCTGCAGACGATCGTCCGAGGGTTGCGTAATGAATTTACGTTGTTGAGCCATAAAGTCGTTTTATCAGACCACCCCGGTATTAAGACGGTTCAATTCCTTTATAAGCTGGTCGCAAAGCACCTTGTCCTGCAACTTTTCCGCTTCATAAAGCCGCTTCTGCAAATCTCTTTTCTTTTGATCAAGCCATTTTCTGCTCATCCCCGCGGTAAGAATCTTAAGCTCCTTTTCGGTATCCATCTCGCTTATCTCGCCATATTTCTCCGAAACATAAAAAGAAATCAACGCCGCCTTTTCCCTTATTTCATGCGGTAAATCACTTATCACGACCTTAACCGCCTCAAAGCCGTCGATATTATACTGATCCACTAAAGCCTTGTAAATAGCTTTTAAATCATCAGAAAAGTAATTTTCATCCACTTTTTCAAGGAATAACTTCCCGATACGCGGAAACTCGATCAATAAGCCTAAAAAAATCTCCTCCGCCGGAGTTTTAGCAACATAATTATTCCCGCCCGAAGTATCGATGGAACCGTGACTGCGTGCGGGATGATAATCGGGAAGCTTATAATTCTTGATCTCATCGTAAATTTTGACCTCTTTAAGATCCAGATCCAAAGCCAGACGCCGGACGTACTCATCTTTCTCAATAGAGCTCTTCATATAGCCAAAAAACGGTAAAAATTCCTGCAAAATTTTCTTTTTGGCCGCGATCCCGTCCATACCATAAACATCAAACAGCCTGGTATAAAAAAATTCGGCATAGGGCTTCGCATTTTTCACCAGATCATTGAAGCCGCCGCCATGGTCGCGAACATAATCGGCGGGATCTTTGCCATCCGGAATAACCAGCATCCTTACGGACATATCAAACTCCTGCGCCAGCTCATATGCCCGATTCGCCGCTTCCTGACCCGCAATATCATTATCGAAAGCCAAAATAACCGTATCTGCAAAAGGATTCAAAAGTCTAAGCTGCGACGCCGCCAAAGCCGTACCGCAGGGAGCCACGGTATTCACGGCACCAACCTGATGCGCGGCAATAACATCAAAATAGCCTTCCGCAATAATAACCTCCTTTTTTTCCTTAATTGCCGCCTTCGCATCCGAGAATCCGTATAGAACATTACTTTTATGATAAATCGGCGACTCCGAAGAGTTAACATATTTGGGATCCTGATCTTTCTTTAAAGCCCTGCCGCCAAAAGCCACTATCCGGCCAAGATTGTCCCTGATCGGGAACATGAGTCGTCCGCGAAATCGGTCGTATATTTTGTCGACAGTCGTCTCTTTCGTCATGGCAATGCCGCAGGAAACAAGTTGACTCTTCGTGAATCCTTTTTTCAACAAATATGTATAGGTCGCATCAAAAGAGTCCGGCGAAAATCCAACCCTGAACTTAAAAATACTCTCATCCGTAAGCCCTCTCCTGTGAAGATAATCCATGACTTTCTTGCCCTCTTCACTATCCTTTAGCTGACGTTCAAAAAAATCCGCCGCCGCCTCATAAACCTTAAAAAGTTGTTGTTTGGCATCTCCCGTAACTTTGGGACGATCGCTTTTATATTCCTCAAGCTCAATACCTGTTTTTTCGGCCAGCATCTTTAAAGCATCAGGAAAATCGATCCCTTCAACCTCCTGGATGAAAGAAAAAATATCCCCACCCTTATTACAGCCGAAACAATAAGCGATCTGCCTTTCCGGGCTGACAATAAAACTTGGAGTCTTCTCCGCATGAAAAGGACAAAGCCCCTTAAGACTCCTGCCAACCTTTTTAAGCTGAACATATTGCCCGACCAGATCTTCAATCCTTAGCCGATCTTTAATTTCCTGGGTGGGATTCATAAAAAAATCAAAAGAAAGCACCTTCTTATACCCCGAAAGCATAGCCAAAGGCAAGCCATGGCGCATTCGAGACCAACATCACCAAACCCTAAATACCATCAAGCTCTTTTTCAATTTCCTCCAGCCTGGCCCGGTCATCCTTTACGCCGCCCGCAGCATTGATCTTCAGAAGAACACTTTTTAGAGAATGGATATCCTGCTTCAATTCAGAAACCTCTTTAGTTAACTTATCCAGCTTTTTATCGGTATTGGGATCAGATGTTGGCATGTAGTGAATTTATTCTAATAAGCATCCTGCAATTGAGCCCCTCCCCCTAATAATCGCTTTCGTTCAGCTTCCGACGTATTAATATTGAAAGCAACAAACCAACGCACATGTGGATCTTTATCCTTAGACAATAATTGCAATACTGCTCTAGGCGTCATTCGATTTCCGGCAACAGACATCCTAATCTCTCCATCGGAATCTTTTGCCAATATCGTTAACACATCCGGAGGGCAATAAGCACTTTCAGCAAGAGCCAGCCTAACATCTTTTTCCTTATCTTTGGCCAATACCATTAGCACATCCAACTGAATTGAAGCACTTTTGGCAAGAGCCAGCCTGACATCTTTATCATTATCATTCGCCAATAGTTTTAACGCCTCCTCGGGACAACTATAATTGTTGGCAACAGCCAGCTTGATCTCTTTTGAGTCATCCTTTGCCAATGACATAAAAGCATCTTTCGGAGTTCTTACATTCCTGGCGACACCTAACTTTATCAAAGGTTCCGGGCGCTTACTCAATGTTTTTAATTGCTCTTCAGTAAATAGACTATATTCATTTCCCGTTAATTTCTTAAATAACTGCAAAACGACTTCTTTCTTTGCTGAATCCAGAGATTTGATTTGAGTTTCAAGCTCTGCAGCCTTATCTTCTGCACTTTCTTTGATCTCTTTTTGCACTTCAGGTGGTCTTTCCGGCTGCTCAACCGCCCAAACAAGCCGTTTGGACTTGAAGGTTACACCGAAATTTCCTTTATCGTTGAAACAATTTGTGTTTTTCATATTTGTATTATAAAAAAAATTATTCAATAAATCATAACACTAATACCCCCCCCCCGTCAACCTCGCCAATACTCTTTTACACACTTGATAGGATTTTCCATAGCCACGATCGCGCAATAATCCGCAGGATGCTGCAACACCTGCATTTGGCTGTCGCAAGCCAATAAACGGCGTATTATTTTGCCATAATTTTCTACGGCTTCTCCTTTCGGAATCTCGTTAAATGGCTTCCCCCTGCGCCGAACACAACATAACTTGACAACCACGCGCAAGCTCAAAAGCTGGATTTACGGCTTGCCAATGCTACAATACGTCCACGAGCAAAAAACGAAACAATCAACGCCGATTAAAAAAAGAGGTGGAAAAATATTTTTTAAACAAACTTTCATGACCAATTTATTGACAATCCCCGCGCGCGCCGCAACTCTCTCGCGCGCCGCAACCCTCGCCAGCCCTGCACGCATCACCGCCGAACAGGAAAAATTTCATCAAACATTCAAATACTGCGGAGCCAAACATCGCGAGTTCCGCAACAGATGTATTGGCATGCTGCCGCGAATTCTGGAAGAAAGAATTTATGAGAAAAAAGGATTCGATTCGATAGGCGAGTATGCCGGAAAACTGGCAGGGATAAGCCGCGCGCAGATTGGACTCACATTGAGCCTGCACAGAAAATTCAAAGACAAACCGGCGCTCAAAGAGTTACTCGTAAGCGGCAAAGTCGGATTAAGCAAGCTGGCGCGTGTCGCCTCGATCGCGACAACGGAGAATCAGGAATTTCTTTCCGTGCAGGCGCTGCTGCTTTCCCAAAAAGCGCTTGAAACATTGGTGCGGGATCTGCGCGCGGCGCAACAATCGGAGAAGGAACAGTCAGAGGGGAACCTGTTGGCAGCGTGTGCGCCAACGAGAAATGACAATTCCGAATCCGGACGCGGGAATCTTTTTCAAAATGCAAATGGCTTATATCAGCCGCAAAATGCCCCAAAAGTTCTGCGTGCGCAGAAAATATATCACCTTGTATCGGAAGAAAAAGAGTTTGCGAAGACGGATAAAACCATGCAATCCCAATCCGCGCAACCACAACCCCAAATGGCAGCACCTCTGAAACTGACACAGCTCAAACTCTCCGCGCTGAACCTTGATAAACTGCTGGGACTTCAGGAAAAAAGCATCGACATCAATCAAATCATTACAGAAGCCCTGGCCGCCCGCGAAGAAGAAATCGCCAAGGAGAAAGCCAAACTTTCAAACGAGGCACATGAAAAAGCGCTGGCTGGCATAAATACACCCTCGCGCTATATCCCCATAAAAATAAGACGGCATCTCAAAAAAGAACATGGCGAAAAATGCGCAAAACACGGCTGCAACAATGCGGCCACCCAAACCCACCACGCGGACCG
>JAHJEW010000081.1 GCA_018825335.1 Patescibacteria group bacterium
AGTAAATTGGAAGAAAGCGGTCAGTTGGCAAAAGCTATTAAAAAACTAAAAAATGGTGATGCAAAAGGAGCACAATCAATCTGGAAAAAGCTGGGCTATTCGGAAGAAATAACGCTTCAAAGCGCAGAAAGCCAACAAAGCGTTCTAAAGGAAGAAATGACGAAGCTTGATTCTGAAGTAAACCCGCTTGCAGCAGCAAAAGAAGGAAGAAAAGATGCATTTGGAAAAATGGAAGAAAACATACCCGAACCGGAACCCTTAAAACCTCTTACAGACAAGGAAAAAGCAGATTTGACACAAAAACTCAAAGATTCAAAAGAAAAAATTAACAGTTTGAACAACGAGTGGGATAAAGCTTACAAAGAAGAAATAGAAAGAGCAACAAACGAGGGTAAAACAGTAGAAGACCCAGAAGTTGCAGCCAGAATAGAAGAAAAAAGAGCGGAATATAACAAGAAATTCGCCGACCTTTACGAGGCCAAAGGAATAAAAGACATAACAAGACTTGACGACGACACACTCCGTGAACATGGACTCGATCCCGTAAAAGTAAGAGAAGAAGTCCCGAAACTTGAAGCCAAAGTTCACGCAGAAGGGGGCCGCATCAAGCGGGTAGGCAAAGGCCTTCTTGGCTTTGCTGCCGGACTTTTGGCAATATATGGCATAAGCAAAGGAATAGAATGGTTCCATGAAGAAGAACAAGGCTTCGACATAGAAAAACTGGCTGCAAACCAGACTCCCGAGCAAAAAAAAGCCGCGGAGGAAGGAAAAAAAAAAATGAGTGAGAACCCGGAGGAACATAAAAGAGTAATGGAGCAGATCCAGTACTACTTTTCGGCAATAGAAAGCGACTACAGACCGGTCAATGAACTTCTTGGTAACCCGAAAAAACTTAACGAAACCAGCGACGCGCAACTAAAATCCACCATAGACGAAGCATCCAAAAAACATGTCGAAAACATAGAAAAAATTAAGAAATTCATGGCTGTTAACAGGGACGCAATCCTGCTTTATTACGAGCGACTCCCGCAGGAAAAAGACGGCAAGGACCGCAGTCTTGGACAATTTTTTTCTATAGGCATGGAAGATAACAGACCATACCTAAAGTACGCCGACGAATCCGATTTAAGAGCGCAATTCTACGAAATCATCGACATGCAGAAAGCACACATGGAAGAACTTCTAAAAGGAGAGAAAATAACAGGCTGGGACCAGGCGGCTTACGCCGGAAAATACGTTGTACCTGTTTATGGAACATTTATGGACGGTAGAGATTGCTACCGGGCCATTGAAAGAGGCGAATGGACCACGGCTCTAAAAAGCGGAGGTTGGACTTTGCTTGGAGGAGTTTCCGACGCATTAATGATGGCGGGAATAGTAACCGGCGGCACAACTGCAATCGCCGGTGGAGCCTTAAAAGCATTAAGATACGGATCTTCCGCTGCAAAAGGGGCAGGAAAGGCAGCACGCCTGGCTAAAATAATTCCAAAACTTGAAAAACTCGCAGAAGCTACAAAAGCACTACAATCATCAAAATTAGCAAAAATGGGGAAATATTGGCATACACCAATGATGGCCGGTATAGGAGCAGATATTGGCCGCCAGATCTTCATCCCGCCAAAATCGCAAACATACTCTTTTTAAGATACGAGCAAACCTCACAGTCCTTTCACCATATAAGTCCCCTCCAACTCGTACCCAAGCTTTCTATAATATTCCCGAACACCAATCCCGCTTATGACAGCTATTTTCCTGTAGCCGGCGCAGCGGCTTATATCCTCCGCTTTCTGCATCATGCGCTTGCCAAGGCCGACGTGTTGCGCCGGACCACCATCAATCGGCGCCGAAGCCACCGCCGCGCCTTCACCCGCGACCCTCACCTGCTCTCCGTAAGTATGCAGCTCCCGCACCAGCGCCGCGCCCTCCAGCTCCTTAATAAAATGCGGACGCCCGCTTAAACTGTAAGAAGAAAACCGCAATCGCAGAAGCGCACAAAGCTTGTCGGTCGCCTCATCATCACATGAAATAAAAAATTCGCGCCCGCCGGCCGCATCAAACTCCTTAACATTCATTTTTACCCTATCTACAAAAACTTTTTCACCCTTAACCTGCCTGCATCGAATACAACGACAATGAATCATCTCCTTCTCCATCCGCGCATGAATAATCTGCCGCAAATTGGAGACTTTTGAACCACCAACAATCGAAGTCGCGGGAATATCTCGAATAAGCCTGGTAATACGACAATATTCGGGAATTAAAGGCTTCACCTTAAGCATTAACGCAATCAGCTCCTCATCGCTGTAAGGTTTATAATCGCCCTTTTCATAAATCTTCTGCAGCTGAGACCACGGCACAACCACGCACGGATAAATCTTTAGCCAGTCGGGCCGGTAAGCCGGATTTTCAAAAAGCTCCTTAAAATTCTCATAATCCATCTGCGGATTGCTGCCATACAAATTAGGCATCATATGGCAATTAATCTTATACCCCGCATCCCGAATAAGCTGAATCGCACGCTGCGTTCCGGCAACTCCATGACCGCGCTTGTTCAGACTTAAAACCCCATCGTTCAAACTCTGCACTCCGATCTCGATTTTGGTACAACCAAGCTCCCGCAGACGCAAAAGCTCTTTTTCCGTTATATGGTCCGGCCGCGTTTCAATGGAAAGACCGATACACCTGTTTCCCGCGGTTTCGTTTACTTTATGCGCCTCCGCCAGCGACCGTGAAGCCCCTGCCGGGTAATTAAGCGCGTTAAAAATCCCGCGCACAAAATCGTTTTGATATTTTTTTGGATAAAAAGACCACGTCCCTCCCGAAATTATCACATCCACTTTATCCGTATAATGACCCGTTTTCTTAAGACTCTCCAGCCTGTTAATAGTCTGATTATATGCACTAAAATCGTTCAAAATCGCCCGCATAATTGCCGGCTCGTTGGACAAATAGCTCTTCGGCATTTTAGGCTCCGCCGGACAAAAAATACACCTTCCCGGACACGGAAAAGCTTTGGTTATAACCGTAATATTGGCAATTCCCGAATGCGACCGCACTCCCCTTTTACGAATCATTTTCATAAGATCACGATCTTCAACCAGTTTACCTGCACTAATCAACTGGTCGTAAGCCTCAATAAGTTCCGTATTGGCAAAAGCCCCGCGCCCGAATCTGGCCGCGAAAGCCTTTTTCATCTTATGCAGACGCTTTTCATCCAGCTGGCCTCTCTGTGAAAGCTCAAGAACAAACTGCTGCGCCGGTGTTGCGATAAACTCCATAACGATTTAACCTTAAAGGTGATCAAAGTATACATATTATGAAAGAAAAAACAGCAAAAAAGCTGCTACATCAAATAAAGCATACATACGACACCATCGCCGATGAGTTTTCTCAAAGCCGAAACTACATTGGCCGCGAATTCTCCCATTTCGACCTTAAAGGTAGTGGTAAAATAGTGGATATTGGCTGTGGTAACGGCAGATTCGCCGGATTTCTCCACCTTAAAGGTAAATATGAATATTTTGGAATCGATAACAATATAAAGCTGCTCCGGATTGCCTCCGCGAAATATCCAAAGTACAAATTCATTGAAGGAGATCAGCTAAAACTGCCGCTTAAAGACGGATCCGCCGATCTTGCGGTTAATTTAAGAGCTTTTCATCACATCCCTTCGGAAAAATTAAGACTGAAAGCGCTTGAAGAAATGCGCAGGATTCTTGCAGAAGACGGCACACTAATAATTAGCGTCTGGAATTTGTGGCAGAGAAAATACATAAAACAGCTTGCCACGGCCATTGCCCGCTGGATTTTCACTTTTGGCGATTACGATTATAACGACACTTTCATCCCATGGAACGGCAAAAACAAACGTTATTATCACGCATTCACAAAAAGAGAGCTTAAAAGCATAATAAAAAAAGCCGGACTGAACATTGTGAAATTCTACAAAGTGGGCAAAGATATGATTATAGAAGCAAAAAAAACTAATCCATGAGCAAACATCGAATAAAAATTCTTGGGGTCC
>JAHJEW010000082.1 GCA_018825335.1 Patescibacteria group bacterium
GTGCGACAATCGGGCGAGACGGTAGAAAATGAAATAATCTAGAAAAAAGACAGTCAGGAAGATTGTAATAAAGCCAACGATTGTCAGTGCAATTATTAGAAGATAAAGTACGTTAAGTCCTTCATTATATCCGATCCGGGGTAACTCGATTTTTAATACAAGTACAGGAGTACCAATAGCATCCCTGAGGGCTATATATCCGTCCACATTGTTATTATCAATGGGGTCGACAACTTTCAGTCCGTCGTCAGAGATATAAGAATCTTTAAAAATATTGGCCAAATTGGAAGGATCAATGCTACCTGCCAGGGAAACATCAAGATCCACGGATTCGGAAAGATCTTTTAACAATCTGGAATTCACCCTTCTCCCCATAATAAGAGAACCGCGAATAGGCCCCTCTAAATTACTTGTCAGGATGGGATTGGAAACGATCAGCAATAAATCATCCGGAAAAGCGACAATTCCCGATTTATGATCTTCCGGATTCTCGAAATTCAACATATTGTTTTCCTTCAAAGTCTCAATGAATTTTTCCGGCAAAGGCTGATTAACCTTTTCCATCCAGTTATAGCGCTTGCCATAGACAACCTCTCCGGCATTATTGATGACGGAAATCACGTTAAGTTTAAGTTTGTAAAAAGAGCCGCTTTCATAAGTATCAAGAATATAGGCCGGAGATTGATGCTCCACGTAATCATACGTCGCATCCCAGCTGGCATAATCACCGGCAAATGTCTGCATGGCGGCCACTCTGCTATTAAGCGCAGCTTCAATCCGGCCCAGTTCCTGAAGCACCTGATTTTTTTCCACTGTGGAAAAACTGGCCAGAATGATTTTCGAAGCAATACAGTAACCACCCACAACCATTAAAGAAATGATAACGGCGATTATTAAAGGAATTTTGTAACAAAGTTTCACAGGCTCGGAGAAAAAATAAATATAACATTATATTATACAATAAATAAGCAGGACTAGCAAATGTACGGAAACGTTTGCATACCAGCCCGTAAAACCAGCCGGCCTTAATCAAACAATAAATCCAGCGTCGCCTGCGCAGATTTCTCCCATGAAAATTTCCTTAGCTGATGTTCGCCTTTTGCAATCAGCTGATTCACATAAAAGCCGTCGCTTGCCAGCCGTTTCAGCCCAACACCAATCTCCTGGGCACTTAAAGGATCAACAAGATGCGCGGCATCTCCGGCGACCTCCGGCAATGACGAAACCCTGGATGTCAAAACAGGCCTGTGCATGGCGAATCCCTCCAAAACAGGCAGCCCGAAACCCTCAAATAAAGATGGGAATGCCAAAATCCTGCATCCGCTCAATAAAAAGAGCTTCTCTCTCTCCGTAATATAACCGGGCATAATTACCTGGTCGTTGAGACCAAGCTCATCAACCTTCTTCCAGATGTCAGCAAAACCTATGCCGCGCTTGCCGGCCAGAACCAGCTTCCAGTCCGGAAAATCCACCAGAAACCGGTTGAAACCCTCTATCAGTCGCGCAAGATTCTTCTTTGCCTCAAGCCGGCCTACATAAAAAATATACAAATCGTCTTTGGTAAGATGAAACTGCTTCAAAAGGCCATCCGTTTCCTCCGAAGACCAGTTGATCAGACGCGGAAAATCCGGCGACCCGTGCGGAATCACTACAATCTTCCCATCCTCGCAGCCGAATAAATTAACAAGATCAAGCCTGGTGGCTTCGCTCGGCACAATAATACGCCACGCTTTTTTCACCGCCTTTTTGGTCGATCTGTTCAGCAGAAAATACTGAAAAGGCGAATAACACGACTTGAAATGCCGGAAAGCCGTGTCGTGAATTGTTATTACGGATTTTTTGGGAAAGATAAGAGGCAGCGTGTGCGAAGGCACAAACAAAATATCCACCGGATGAAGCAATAGCTCAAGGCTAAGCCGAAAAACGGTCCAAAAGCGCCGCGCCGGAATAATACGTTTTTTCACATTAAAAGGTACATCCGTCTGAATTTCGAAATCCCGCGGGGAATAAAGATTAACCCGACTGTTGTGCTCGCGCCCGAGCATTGGAATCAGCTCATTCAACAGATGAAAACTGTACCATTCAACGCCCGTAGCCTGCGCGTGATTATAACGGGAAGCATCGATTCCTATAACCATTCGTTTCATTTGCCGGTAAATTACTGTATCCGGGTGCTAGATTATACTCAATTAATAAACGCGCGCCAGCACAATTCCATACACTTTTTTCACGCCCGATTTTTTTAGGGCGGATGCGCAGGCCTGCAGAGTGGAAAGAGTTGTGGCTACATCATCCACCAGCAGAACAAGCGGAAAATCCGTGCCCGCTTCCAATCCACTCTCCAAAACCTCAAACGCCCCTTCCATATTTAAAATACGCTCCTCCCGCGAAAGCTCCTTCTGAGGCCGCTTAAACTTAGTGCGCCGAAGTAGCTGAACCACAGGCAAACCCAGATACTCCGAAACCTGCTCCGCCAAAAGCTCCGCCTGATTAAACCCCCGCCACTTAAGCCTCTTCTTATGGAGCGGCACCGGACAAAGCACCGCGCGCCTCTCCACATTTTTCCCGAACACGGCTTCACACAAACCCTCCGCCATTAAAATTCCCAAAGGAACCTGCAAATCCACAATAAAATCATACTTAAAAGCATGAATAAGCCGGGCCAAAAACCCTTTCTCTTCGTACCCGCAGCACGAAAGCAGCCCATCCAGCCCCTCCCCCTCAACAGATTCAAAACCACACCCGCTACGATGAATCGTCCAAAAACAATCATCACAAACAAAAGAACCCTCTCTGCGGCAGCCAAAACAAAACGCCGGAAA
>JAHJEW010000083.1 GCA_018825335.1 Patescibacteria group bacterium
AAAGTCCGAAAGTCTCCAGTGAAATTTTGGCAATCTGGTCGCGCTGCAAAGACGCGCTCGGAGCAAACGTGCCATCCGGATTACCGGTCATGGCACCTATACTCTTCACATACGTAATTGCCGGACAACTTGGACTGTTAATCGAAACATCGGTAAAGTCGGCACATCTCTCCTGCACGGGAGTCTCTGAAGCCGTAACAACAAAACTCACCTGCTGCGAAACAATATCAAAACTGCCATCCTCACCCCAGACCTTAAACACATAGGAACCATCGGCAACCAAGGCCTGATTGGAATCCTTCCCGTCCCAGCTTACGCTGTTGGAACCGTTGCCCTGCCCGTTAAAACTCCATGATTCAAGAGATTTATTGGGATCGGCCGAATTATAAACCTGGGCATTTATGGTAGTGCTGCCCAAAGATCCGGCCAAAGAATACCCAAGCGTAACAGAACCGCCGGATGGATCGTAAGGATCCGGCGAAGCGGACAGACCGCTCACGGTCGGCTGGGGATTTTGCTCATTGCTGACGGTAATTTCACCGGTAAGCTCATTGCTGGGAACCGTAAAACCGTCAACGGATCCGTCGGCATAAAGTTTATAGGAGTATTGTCCCGGCAAAACCGTGTTTCCGTTTATCTTACCATCCCAGCTTACAATATAATTACCGTCCGCGCCCTTCACCTCCGAAATAACCTCCTGCTGTGGATTATTATTCAGCGGACCATCTACGGTTAAACGAGCAATAGAGGTTGAAGCCGAATTGAGCGCAAGACTGTAGTTGATATCGTAACTGCCGCTTGGAGTGTAATACGCATTCGGCGGCTCGGAAAGCAGAGTTAATTTTGGAATAACGGTATTTTCAACCGCGAACGAGGACTCGTATTCAGCCGCAGGCAGACTTGCCGTTTCCGAATAGATATAGATTTTATATGTTCCGTCAGAAACGTATTCACCGTCTTTACTGGTGCCATTCTTGTACGTACCATCCCATACCAATTGATACTGGCCTGACGCTTTGTCATCGTTTCCGGTATTACCAAACTCATAGATAACACCATCATTGACATCACGTATCTGCTCCAGAACAGGACCGGTAACATAACCGCCGGTATTATAATCATAAACAATATGAACAACGGCACTTTGATTCGGCACTTTAATGTGAAAAGGATCGAGCCCGATATTCACATTCTGGATAAGAGGATTTGCCGCGCTCGCAACGGGCGCGAAAGCAAAGAGACTTAGTGTTAAAACCGACATCATAAATACTGATACCGGCCGTCTGATTTTTTGATACATAATCATGAAGTAAAGAGTAAAAAAATAAAAACTATTTAATATTCTACACTAAATCACCGGCTTTCGCTTATGCCACTCGGTCACCTGTTCATAGGCGGCACCCACCTTCAAAAGCAGATCCTCCTTAAATTGCGGCCCGATAATCTGCATACCGACCGGCAGATTATCCGAAGTAAAACCGCACGGAACACTTAGAGCAGGAACCCCCGCGCAATTTACGGGAATCGTGAAAACATCCGCCAGATACATGGAAAGAGGATCATCGATTTTTTCCCCGATTTTAAAAGCCGGAATGGGCGAAACCGGCGTCACGAGAACATCAACATCCTTAAAAACATTTTCAAAATCGCGGATAATAAGAGTCCTGACCTTCTGGGCCTTTTTATAATAAGCATCAAAGTATCCCGCCGACAGAACATACGTTCCAATCATAATGCGCCGCTTTATTTCATCTCCGAAACCTTCGCTTCTAACATGATAATAATAATCGATCATATCTGTTACAGCTCCGGCGGGCTTTGATCCGTAACGTATTCCGTCAAAGCGCGCCAGATTTGCCGAAAGCTCGGCGGGCATTGCAATATAATAAACCGCAACCGCATATTTTGTATAAGGAAGACTGACCTCTTTAACTTCCGCTCCCAGATCTTCAAGCTGTTTTATGGCCGCGCGCAGAGCTTTTTCCACATCGGGATCTATGCCTTCGCCAAAATACTCTTTGGGTAAACCTATTTTTAAACCTTTAATCGATTCGCCAAGATTTTTGGAATAATCGGGAACGGATACGTCGGGAGTTGTTGAATCACGCCTGTCCTTACCGGCAATTGCCTGTAAGACAAGCGCGGCGTCCTCAACCGTTTTAGCCAGAGGTCCGATTGTATCCCACGAAGAAGCCATCGCCGTAACTCCGCTGCGGGAAACACGTCCATAAGTAACCTTCAACCCGACCGCCGAGCAAAGCGAGGCGGGTTGTCTTATTGAGCCACCCGTATCTGTCCCAAGTGTGTAATAAGCCATGTCGGCCGCTACCGCGGCCGCCGATCCCCCGCTGGATCCACCTGCAACTCTGCTTAAATCCCATGGATTTTTGGTAACCCCGAAAGCCGAATGTTCCGTCGAACTGCCGCAGGCAAACTCATCCATATTCAATTTACCCAGCATCACCGAACCCGAATCCCTCAATTTGCTAACAACGGTCGCATCATAAGGCGGCTCAAAATCCCGGATTACCCTCGAACAACATGTTGTCTTAACCCCGCGCGTATTGAAAATATCTTTTAACCCCATCGGCACACCGCAAAGCGGCGACTTAACCGCTCCACTTTTCCCAAACATTTTGTCTGCCTCCTCTGCCTGGTTTAAAGCCTCCTCCTCCGTTAAAGTCACATAAGCATTTATCCGGGGGTTCAATTCCTTGATCCGCTCAAGCATGTGCTTTGTCAGCTCAACCGATGAAAACTCTTTTTTCTGTAAACCCGCAGCGGCCTCCGAAAGCGTCAAATCGTGCATCATGATTCGGTAATTACTGACTTAACCTTAACCTGATCCCTTTCAACCGGCAGCTCCGTGCACGCCAAAAGTTCATCTTTTTCACAAAAACGCAAAACCGTGTCTTTGCGGCTTACATTTTCAAGACCGGTAACCTGCGATGTAGCCTCAACACCATCCGTATCCACCTCATTAAGCTGCCTGACATATTCCAGAATGCTGTTAAGCTGCCTGGAAAACTTTTCAGCTTCCCCTTTCTTAAGCCCCAAACGCGCCAGCATTGCTATATGTTCAATTTCTTTCTTTGAAAGCATGCATAAAGTCTACAATAAAAAAGCAGAGCTTGCTAGCCACTTTAGCGCAAAGTATACTGAAAAAGCTTCATAACGGGCGTCCATGAAAACCGCCGAAAATATTAAAAACGTTGCACTGATACTTTTCATAATTCTTGGAATAACCCACATTACATCCGGTCTGATGCTGTCAAACGGCTATTTTATGCCAACAAGCATGATTATCAATCGCGTTCTGGATATACCTTTCGCCATGACCGCGCTCATATACGCTTTCATGACCATTTACACGGGTATCGATGAAAAGTCCCGCAAAATTCCATCCATTGTCATGATTATAATTACACTTCTCATTTTCCTGACTTTGCTCTATATTAACCTCTTCATCCCGGACAAATCTTCCCTTATCACAACAATATGAACAAACTGGTTATTGCATTCGGAACCTTCGACTACCTGCATGCCGGCCACGAACAATATTTAAAAAAGGCCAAAGCTCTGGGCGATGAACTGATTGTCGTTATTGCAAGAGACAAAACCGTCAAACAAATTAAAGGACAACCGGTGGCCCACCATGAACGCAAACGCGCCAAAGCAGTCCGCAACCTTAACATTGCCGACAGCGTCATCCTTGGATATCATAAAGATAAACATAAAGTTCTCCGTAAATATCGTCCAAACATTATAGCGCTCGGCTACGACCAGTTTGTTTTCACCCAAAAACTTAGAAAAACGCTTATCGACCTTAAACTGGACGCAAAAATCATAAGGATCGAAGCCCACTTTCCGCAGGTATACAAATCGTCCATTCTAAGAAACCTGGCGGAAAAGGAAAACGAACCAGAAAAAGAGACCGCCTCCAAGACCGCAACAATCAATTAACAATATGGCTCAAAAGAAATTAAAAGTACGTGACTACAGCGGCAATATTTTCATCTCTTTTTTTAGAGGGATAAGGCTTGGTCTCATCAATTTCTGGCGCAATAAATTTCTTTCGGGAGCAACCATAGTGGTCATGGCCGTTATTATTTTCATTTTCAACATTATTCTCGGCGTGCAGTTCATAGGTAATCAGGCGATCAAATCTTTAAGTGAACGGGTCGACATAGTCATATATCTTCAGGATGACATCGATTTTTTCACGGCTAAAAAACTTACTCTGGAACTTGAAAATCTTGAAGGAGTAAAAAGCGTGAAATTTACTTCAAAAGAAGAAGCTCTGGATATTATCGCCAAAACACATCCGAAAACGGCCGAATTTCTGAAGAAATTCGGCCTTGCAAATCCCCTTCCCCCCAGCATCAGCATCACAACTTACAACGCCGAAGACCACGCAACAGTGCAAAACTTCCTTAAAGAAAGCGAATATCAGAGTCTTATACGCAGCGCCATACCCGAAGGTTCCGGTGGCGAAAGCGTTATCCTTTCCAGCGTGGCACAAAACCTTCAAAGCATCAGCGCTTTCGTTAAGCAAATAATTTTCTGGATGGTTTTGGTATTCATTCTTGGCGGCACTCTCATTATCGTTAACGCCATCCAGATAACGACCTACAGCCGTCGCCACGAAATTCACATAATGCGTCTTGTTGGCGCAACCCCGGGTTTCATCCGGCTCCCTTTTGTTTTCGAGGCGATTTTGTACGCCGTTTTCGCAATCGTAATTAGCTTCCTTATTCTGTTTATTATCAGCGGTTCGATTCATCTTGATCAGAGCAATCTTTGGGAGTACTACTCCAACATAAATCTTTCTCGCATCTTTATCACCGAACTGATCATCACAACAATACTGGCGGTGGTAAGCAGTTTTTCGGCTACCGAGCAATACATAAAAGGTAAGTTAAATCTCAACTAGAGTGAGAAGCATCCAAACCACAGGCATCATCATAGGAAAAAGAAGTTTCGGCGAGCACGATCAATTTGTAAATATCTTCTCCCCGGATCTGGGTAAAATCGATGCGGTGGCCAAAGGTGCCCGAAAAATTACCGGATCTTTCACGGGCCATCTGGAAACACTCAACATTTGCAAACTGCAGCTCCATAAAAGCTCCCGCGGCTATACGGTCACGGAGTGCCGGATTGAACATGGCTTTAATAAAATAAGAAACAGTCTGGAACTTTCCATGATCGCCTTTTTGCTGCTGGAAATTTTCAGCAAAATAGCCCAGACACAGGAACAAAGCGTCGAACTTTTTAATCTAATTACAGGCACACTCACAGGCCTGGAAGAAAATCAGAACGCCGACCTTTATACAGGAGCTTTTAAAGTAAAAATACTGAATATGTCGGGCGCCCTGCCGGATATTTCCCGCTGCGGCAGCTGTAACCGCCGCTGGACCGAAGCCGATCACATAAACCTGAACAATGAAGGCCACATTTTTTGCGACGGATGCGGCAATCAAAGCACTGAAAACAGACTGACCCAAAAAGCCGCCATAACGTGGAACACAATGAAATTAATTCATTTCCTGTCTAGCAGTAACCAAAAACAAATTCAAAAAATAAAAATAAGCAAAAAAGAAACTGCCGACTTCAAAATCATCATCGACATATTCCTGCACAACTACATGGCCTGTGAGCTTAAAAGTGAAAAAATATACGCTGGCATGAAGTAAAAAAACACTCTACTCGGCCCGCTTCACCTCCAGCACGTTCCTGATCCGCTCCAGCCTGGAAATAATCTCCACCAGCTGCTGTTCGCCTGCAACATCAACAAAAACCTCCTTTTCCACAACATCATCAACTCTGCGCAGATCGGAAAAAAATCCAATGTTAACATTCATGCTCGTAATAACATCCGCAATATCCCTTATAAGCCCGACCCTGTCTTTTGCGCAAAGCTGAATTTTAACGGAATATTTCCTCAAGGACTGACGATGTCCCCAGCTCGCCTCCAAAATCCTGTCCCCGTCAACATCACGAAGCACTTTGCAACTCTGCAAATGAATCGTTACCGAGCGACCGCGCGTAACATAAGCCACAATCGGCAAACCGGCACGAGGATTGCAACAATTCGCAAGTCTATAGGGTAAATCACACTCACCGGAAACACAGACTTTTTCAGCTGAAATATTCTTTTTCCCATCGGGTAAAGAAAAAACAACTTCGGGCGACTTTATTGCGCGACTCTGCCTTGATCTAAATATACCTCTCTCACCGAAAATCTTCTTAATAATACTTTTCACAAGCACCGACCCCTTTCCAATCTCCTCAACAAGTCCTTCCCTGTCCCGCAGCGACAAACGTCTGCCGTTATAAACTTTCAATATCGACAAAGTATCATCCAGTAAAGGCTTCCCCAAACGCGAAAGCTCTTTATTCACGCGCTCTTTCCCATAATTTAAACTGGACTCTTTATCGCTGGACCGCAAAAAAGACCTGATTTTGGCCTTCGCTTCGGCGGACTTAACGAATGAAAGCCATGAAGGCTTTGGATCATGCTCGTTCCCAAAAACAATCTCCACAACCTCACCATTTTTCAACTTATAATCCAACGGCACAACGGTATCATTTACTTTGGCAAGCTGACACCTGTGACCCAAATCAGAATGAATGGCATAAGCAAAATCAATGGGAGTGGAACCTTTTGGCAAATCTTTTACCTCACCGTTAGGCGTCATAACAAATATCCTGTCATTGAAAACATCCAGCTTTAAAGCATCAATAAAATCATCCCCTCCTTCTCTTTCCGTCTTGTTTGAAGAAAGCGCCTTAATCCAATCAGCCCTGGTATCCAGAATCTTATCATTCCAACCTTTGGCTCCACCCTTTTTCGAATCATCGTAAAGCCAGTGAGAAGCAATACCGTACTCAGCCTCCTCATGCATTTGCCTGGAACGAATCTGTATCTCAGTGGGCTGTGATGATCTTGGGGAAAGACCTATTACCGCGGTATGCAAACTTCGGTATCCATTTGGCTTCGGAACCGCAATATAATCCCTGAAACGATGTCCCAAAGGCCTCCACCTGCTATGAATCAAGCCCAAAATTCCATAAAGATGATCATTAACGATTTCATTCCGTTGATTAAATTTATTTGGAACAATTATCCGGATAGCATATACATCAAATAAATCTTTAAGCATCGAACAACTCTTTATCTTAAGTTTGCGATAAATACTGTATAAATTTTTCACACGACCCTCCACGGTGGCCGTAATCCCCTGATCGGCCAGGAACTGCTTCAATTCCTTAATACTATCTTCAATAGTACTCTCCCTCTCCGAAAGATAGTCATCCAGTTCGGTATTTAATTGTTCATACTGTACCGGATATAAATATTTAAAAGATTTATCTTCCAACTGCCCTTTCAAAGAATAAATACTCAGACGGGCGGCAATCGGTACATAAACATCCATTGTCTCCCTTGCTATCTGCTTTTGCTTTACCGAAGAACGAAAAGACAAAGTTTCCATACTTTGAAGACGATCAGCCATCTTTATTAAAACCACTCTGACATCACGCGCCAAAGTAACAAAAAGCTTTCTGATACTTTCGGTTTCAGTACTATGATTATGCGATTTCACCTTATACAGACCTTCCAGCGATTTTACCAGGAAGGAAACATTGTCACCAAACAGTTCCTTTATTTCTTTTGGATTATAACCTGCCACATTTGGAGCACTATGCAGAAAAGATGCAATTAAAGTGTCCTCGTCCGGTTTTAAAGAAAGTAAAATATCACTTACCGCCAAAACATGGGTTATATGCCTGTCTCCGGACATTCGATATTGATTCTCATGCAATTTTTCCACATATTTAAAAGCCCTGACGACCCGCTCCCGGTTTAATCCGGGATTATAATCTGTGGCCTTACTAAGTATATCTTCTAAAGTTATCATACACTTCAGATGCAGGATGATTTATTATAATCCAGTTTCTCAAAAAAGCAACTTTTTCCGAAGTTTCTCCTGTAAAAAAGCCAAATTTGCCTATAAACAAGCTATGGTCGAATAATAATATCAAGATCGGACGCCCCCGGAACCTCAACCACGCGTATACCCTGGATTAAAACATCCTGATTATTCTCAACCGCGCTGATTCGGGTATCCAGCTTTTTTAAAGCAGTTTCATAATACGATGCCAATTTCTGCAGTGCTGCCACCCGGGCTTTCAAAGCAACCTGTTTCTGCGAAACATCAACAAAACTCTTCAAAAGCAGATCGCTTTTCTCCGGTTCCAAATCCGCCAGAGCAACAAAGAAGTCCGTTTCAAATGAAGACCTGTCAGCGGAAATACTGTCATAGGAAACCTTGAGATCATCAATATTCAGCATTATTGATTGATAAACACGATTACCTTCCTCCAGAGCTTTTCTAAGATCGGCAAGATATTGAAGCAGCACTTTTTCTCTTTCAGCACTACGATCAAGCATCGAATAAACATCAATGCTGTAAAGATTTTGTAAATCTCTCAACTGCAATACATATTCCACAAATTGATTCAGATTCTCACGCTCATCAAGTAACTCTCCATAATATGTAGCCGCGGAAATACCGGTCTCACCCGTAGCGCGCGACTCGGAAAGCGTCCCGAAAATATCCGCCACCCTCATCGAAACGGGCAAAATGTCGCTAACCGAACCACCATTCCCTCCGAAAATCATACTCCCTTTAAGTCCCGTTTCACTAAAAAGTGCCTCATCCGGGACTTGCAGAGGCCTTTCAATCGTTGGCGCGGGTTGACCTCCGAGCAATCCGAACAAATTGGTGGAAAAAGCCCATACCCCACCCCAAATAAAAGCGATAATCAATACCAGCCCCCCAATAACTTTTACATTAAAAACTCTGCCAAATGTGGGGGCAATATCAATTGCAACATTCAACAGACTATTAAAAAAAGATTTTTTTTCGGTTAGGCGCGCCTCCTCAGGCTTTATTTCAGAGTATTGCGAAATATCCGGAGCCTTGACTTTCTCACCGGTTTCTTCGGTTTTTTCCTCAAATTCCGCAGTCGTTGGTTTTTCTTTCTTCTCCACCAATTCAGCCTCCTCCGTCACAGTCTGTTCAGGTTCCTCAGCCTCTTCCAATTCCGGCATCGGCTCCATGGGTTCCGGTATAACTTCCTCCGGCTCCTGCAGTCCACCCGAAACTTCAAACGGATTAAACTCTTCTTCCGGCTCCTGTACCCCGGCATCGACTCTGGTAAAAATTTCTTTTGACTTGGCCGCTTCTTCCGGCTCCGTCGATAACATTTCTTCAACCACAGGCTGTGGCGGTACCTCTGCTACAATTTCCGGCTCTGCCACAACTTCCGGCTCTGCCACAACTTCCGGCTCTGCCACAACTTCCGGCTCTGCCACAACTTCCGGCTCCATAGCTTTTTCCGGTTCCACTTTTTCCCGGGGCGCCTCTGTCACTTCAGTCTTTTTCTCAACTTTAATTTCCGGCTGACCACTCTTGGGTTTTCGCTTTCGGCGACGCCTTCTTCTACGCCTCTCACTCTGCCTGCTATCATCTTTAATCTGCGAAAGCAGACGTTCACGCTCGTTGGACAACTTTGATTCTTGCCTGCCTTTGACCGCTCCCTCCACAGGCTTGCTGTTTCCGTTTTTATTGACGGGAACATTTTCCGCACCCTTTTGTTGGCTTACATCAGCCATGATAAGTCGATATTAAATCTTATCATTATACACCCAACGGGCTATTTGAAAAACACCCAAAGTTTGATTATAAAGCCAAAAACGCCAATTAGCCTTGACGGATATGCAAAAAAGACGTCAAAGCAGCAATAAGTACATGTAATAAATACTAAAACGTAATTGATAACGAACTGAAATCCACGCTGCCAATTTGTCCGGCAGTCAATCCCATCGTGGAAAAAATCGCCCCCAGAACGAAAACGGCAACACCCGTCAATAAAATCGTTAAAACCGTATTCGCATCATCAATACCAAAGACCGTCTTTATGGCAACAAAGAAAATAACAAATCCCCATACTAAAAGTAATAAACTGACAAATGTGGATATCATCGGCATGGTACTTCCAACAATCGCCAAAACCCAAAGGCCCGATGCAAGTCCCGAAACTCTAAAAAATTCATCAAAACTACCCTTACCTTTAAATAACCTGTTCGCAAAAATAGTTGTAAAAAACATTGCAATCAAGACAGAAACAAGCCCCACAATAATACTAATCAAAACCGTGGAAAAATCCGGACGAACTACAACGTTAAAAACACGAATACCAAAAAAAGCTTTAAAAAGCCAGGGAACAGCAACCCCAATAAACAAAAAAAGAGCCGCAGCAGCTCCGCTCTTTTCATCTTTGGCAACCTTTTCAATGATTTTTTTATCAATTTTAATAATCCCCAAAAAACTCTTGAAAGCCGATTCAATATCCAGATCTTTCAGAACAATTCTTGGTATTTTCAAAGAACTTTCCTTCATAAAAGTAAAAATTATAAAATTAAATTTTTAAAACAATGAACATTATAAACCATAAAACGGCACGCGAATCAAATCAATATTGCAAAAATAAGTTTATAAATAGCCATTTCGAGGATAACATTAACATCTGGAAATTTAGTCCTTATATTTTAAAATCGATCGAATTATGGAAGCTCTTACTTCTTTTATATCCCAAATCACACCTCAAATTGCAATCGGCGCCAGCGTTATCGCGCTCGTTTACGCCGTAATTCTCATAATAATCATACTCAAACGCAAAGATGGCAGTGCCGAAATGCGTGAAATTGCCAAAGCCATTCAGGAAGGCGCAACAGCATATTTAAACAGACAAACCATGACAATCGCACTATTTACCATAGTGCTTTTTATTGTTATGGCTTTCGTTTTACCGCAGGGCAAGCATAACGATGGAGTTCTGACAGCCATAGGTTTCCTTGTCGGTGCCATATTTTCGACGCTGGCCGGATACATTGGCATGAGCGTTTCCGTAAGAGCCAACGTCAGAACCACCGAGGCAGCCAAAAACACACTTCAGGACGCGCTTTCCGTGGCATTTAAAGGCGGATCTGTTACGGGACTGTCCGTGGTGGGTCTTTCATTGCTTGGAGTTGGAGGTTTTTATTTCATTTTCACCAGATATCTTGGTATTCCCGTAACGGATGCCCCGAAACTGCTAATCGGTTTTGGATTCGGTGCTTCGCTGGTTTCCCTTTTCGCCCGTGTGGGAGGAGGAATTTTCACCAAAGCAGCCGACGTTGGCGCCGATCTTGTTGGAAAAATTGAGAAAAACATCCCAGAAGACGATCCCAGAAATCCCGCCGTTATCGCCGATAACGTGGGAGACAATGTTGGAGATTGCGCCGGTATGGGTGCCGACCTTTTTGAAACTTATGCCGTCACCCTAATAGCAGCCATGATTCTTGCCGCTTCCACGTTATCTGCAGAGAAAGTACAAAACGGCATACAGTATCCGCTCATGCTTGGGGCCATTGCCGTTATCGCAACTATCATTGGAACATTCTTTATAAAAATCGGCCGCTCAAAGAAAATCATGAAGGCACTATATAAAGGGATGCTCATTACGGGACTATTGTCGGCAATCGGTTTTTATTTTGCCAACCAGCTTTTCATCGGAGACATCAACATTTTCTATGCAGCACTGGTAGGACTTGGTATCACACTGTTCATTAATATCATCACCGAATACTACACATCCACCGAATATGAACCTGTTAAAAAAATCGCAAAATCTTCACAAACGGGAGCAGGAACAAATATTATTACGGGACTTGCCGTAGGTCTTGAAAGTACATTTTTGCCGGTTATCCTTATTGTTGTAGGCATCCTTCTGGCTTACTTCTTTGGGGAAAGATCGATACTGGGCAACGGAATTTACGGAATAGCTATCGCCGCGGTCGCAATGCTTTCCACAACGGGTATGGTAATCGCCACGGATTCATACGGACCTATCACCGACAACGCCGGTGGAATCGCCGAAATGGCCAATCTTCCGGAAAAAGTCAGAAAAAACACGGACACCCTGGACGCCGTCGGTAACACTACAAAAGCGGTAACCAAAGGTTACGCCATCGGATCAGCCGCTTTGGCCGCTCTGGTTCTGTTCCAGGCATATTCGGAAGAACTTCATATTAGTGCTCCCAATCAGCAGTTTACTTTCAGCCTTATTGACCATCGTGTTCTAATCGGCCTTTTCCTTGGAGGTCTATTACCATTCCTTTTTTCCTCCTCCTGCATGCAGTCGGTTGGAAAAACCGCCTTTAAGGTGGTTGAAGAAGTAAGGTATCAGTTTAGCAGCAGAAAAGGCATCATGACCGGAAAACAAAAACCGGACTACAAAAGATGCGTCGATATCGTAACCAAATCAGCACTGCGTGAAATGGTCTTCCCCGGCCTGTTAGCCGTTCTGGCCCCCATTCTTGTGGGATTTTTACTTGGACCAATCTCGCTCGGAGGCATGCTTGTGGGAGTTATTGTGACGGGACTGCTGCTGGCTCTTCAAATGTGCACAGGCGGAGGCGCCTGGGATAACGCAAAAAAATATATTGAAGAAGGACATTTTGGCGGAAAAGGATCGGATACCCACAAAGCAGCCGTGGTTGGAGACACCGTTGGTGACCCCTTTAAAGACACCGCCGGCCCTGCCATTAACTCGCTCATTAAAGTTATCAACACAATAGCCCTGATTATCGCTCCATTAATTGCGACACTCTTCATATGAACACAGACCCTCATCTGCGAACCGGAATAATTAAAGCCGTAAAAAATGACAGTTTAATACTGGAGATGAACGATACGGGCGAACTGATAATCTGGCCAATGACCGAAGATGCATTTGGCACCTTCAAAGAAGTGCGGGAAATAAAACTGGAGATTCAACCATGTAGTCAGCCTGCGGAAATCCCTCCCATTGCAATCGACAATGTCGACAATGAAGAAAGAAGAAAACTGCTTGAACAACTCGTAAACTAAATCACGTTTAATCCGACTTTTCCTCTTTGGCAGGCTCTTCCGCCTGATCTTCCACCTTGGCAGCCTCACCCGCTTCAGCGCCTTCAGCTATAGCTTCCTCCGGAGCAGCAACAATCTCTTCTTCCTTGGCCGGAGCATTAACAATCACTACAACATCATCCGGATTATCCATAAACTCAACACCTTCCAAAATCTGAAGATTCTCTATGTGGATTGCCGAAGAAAGTTCGTTCAAACCGGAAATATCCACGTTAATGTGCGCCGGCAGATTTAGCGGCAGACATTTTACCGTTATCTCATCCCTAACCACATTTAAAATACCGCCAAAATCTTTTATGGCCGGAGCTTCACCAATAATTTCAACAGGGATATGCGCCGTAATCGCCTCCTTAAGGTTAACCATTAAAAAATCCACATGCTCAATCGCACCTGAAAGCGAATTATGCTGCATCTCGTGTACCAGAACCTTTTTGGGTGTCTTGCCGTCAACAGACAAATCAATCAACTGACTCGTACCGGCCTTCATATAAGCCCTTCTAAAAGTCTGATAATCCATCTTAATAAGTGAACTCATTTCGCCCTGTCCGTAACAAACCGCCGGGATGACCCTGCTTTTTCGCAAATCGCGAACCGAAGTCTGGACATCTCTACTTTGAACATCAAGTTTTACCGTTTCCATTGAAGTATAAATGAAAAAATGCAGTGAAAGCTTACCCAAAACCTTTTAAAAGCGCAACAGTATTTTATTGACGCCCGGAAGACGCTTATTTAATATCAATTAGACAATCTTCTAACCAAAAAAAATAATGTTCGACAAGGCCAAAGACATGTATCAACTGCAAAAAAAAGCCAAAACCATTAAAAAAGAGCTGAAAAATACGCATATTGAAGCTGAGGAAGACGGAATCATCGTTACAGTTAACGGCGAACAGGAGATTATCAGCATCGTAATACCGGATCAATCGCTACAGAACGGTAAAAAACTCGGTGACAACCTGGTAAAATGCTTCAACAAAGCTATTAAAAAATCACAACAGGTTGCCGCGGAGTTAATGAAAGATATAATGGGAAACATGAACCTGCCGGGTCTATGAAAAAACGTTACAATAAAGCAATAAAGCCCCTCCGCTATATTCTGATCGGCCTGGGAATTCTGGCTGTTTTTGGTTTATACCAATACTCCCGCTATCAATTTTATATTTCAACCCCGGTCGAATCCGGCAACACCTCTAACATTTCTTTTGTAATTAACAAAGGAGAAAATCTTAGTGATATAGCCAATAATCTACTCGAAAAAGATCTGATTTTGGATCGCGACGCCTTTAAATGGTACGCCAAACTGGGCGGCTTCGACCGCAGCGTCGTTGCCGGTCGCTTTCTATTAAACAAAAACCTGACCATTCCGGAAATTGTAGATATAATTACCAACACGAAAAAGAGTGAGCTTGTTTTAACCGTTCCGGAAGGATCAATAACGCGCGATATCGATAAAAAGTTGACCGATCTGGGAGTCATCGCCTCCGGTGATTTTATTAATGCGGTCAATACTTTTGACAATTATGACAAATACTTTTTTCTTGACAGGGAAGCAATGAAAACGCTTCCACACCCCCTGGAAGGCTATCTATTCCCGGATACCTACTTTATTGACCCTTTGAATTTCTATAGCGAAAACCTCAT
>JAHJEW010000084.1 GCA_018825335.1 Patescibacteria group bacterium
ATTTTGAAAAGCGGCTGAAAATGGTGCTGGATTATTTAAATACGGAAATCCAGCTGCTGAAAATCAAGAAAAAAATCCATACAGATATTTCGCATGAAATAAACGAAAGCGAGAAGAAATACATGCTGCGGCAGGAGCTTAAGGCAATAAAAAAGGAGCTTGGCGAAGGTGAACCTTCCGCTTTCGGGCTTGAGGGGATGATGGATCCGCAGGACATCAAGGATCTTACCAAGCGCGTTAAGGATGCCAAAATGCCGGCTGATGTTGAGAAAATCGCCAAAAAGGAGCTGGACAGGCTTAAAAAAATCATCCCGATTTCACCGGAATACAGTGTTTCACGCACTTATATTGAGTGGCTTTGCGATATGCCCTGGGTCAAGAGTTGTCCCACCAAAGTTGACGTTAAAAAGGCGCGAAAAATTCTGGATAAGGATCACTACGGACTGGAAAAAATCAAAGAGCGCATTCTGGAGTTTCTCTCCGTATGCCAGTTGAATGAAACCTGCGGGGCGACGATTCTTTGCTTTGTGGGACCGCCGGGTGTTGGAAAAACTTCGCTTGGGCAATCGATTGCAAGAGCACTCGGACGCTCTTTTGTGCACTCTTCTCTTGGCGGAATGCATGATGAAGCGGATATTCGCGGGCATCGCCGGACTTATGTCGGGGCTTTGCCCGGAAGAATTATTCAGGGTCTTAAACGTGCCGGTTTTAACGATCCGGTTTTTATGCTGGATGAAATAGACAAGGTTGGTAAAGATTTTCAGGGTGATCCTGCGTCCGCGCTTCTGGAAGTTTTGGATCCCGAGCAAAATAATGAATTCACCGATCACTACCTGGATGTGCCTTTCGATCTGTCCAAGGTTTTTTTTATTTTGACGGCAAATGTAATGGACACCGTTCCCCCTGCTCTTGCCGACCGCATGGAGATTATTGAATTGCCCGGCTATACCGAGGAAGAAAAACTTGAAATTGCAAAAAGATATCTTATCCCAAGGCAACTTAAGGGCAACGGGCTGGAAAAGCATCCTTTCAAGATGTCCGATGCGGCCATTTTATTCATTATCCGCAAATATACTTATGAAGCCGGCCTGCGTGAACTGGAGCGCAAAATCGGCGCGCTTTGCAGGAAAATCGCCAAAGACTACATCGAAAAAAAGAAAAAAGTTACAAAATTGGATGCGAAGGATATAGAAGGTTATTTGGGCGTTGAGATTTATGAATATGACGTCAAACAGGAAGAAGATATGGTTGGTGTTTCAACAGGGCTTGCCTGGACCCCTTACGGCGGCGATATTATTTTTGTGGAATCCACCCGCATGCCAGGAGACAAAAGCCTTATCCTTACCGGAAATCTTGGCGAGGTGATGCAGGAATCCGCGCGGGCGGCTCTGAGTTATATTCGCAGCAACGCGGACAAGTTTAATATTGATTCGAAGAAGTTTGAGAAGTCCGATATTCACATTCATGTGCCTGAAGGCGCGACGCCAAAGGATGGCCCTTCCGCCGGAATTACCATTTGTACATCCCTTATTTCCCTGCTGTCCGGCCAGAAAGTCAGGCGCGACGTTGCCATGACCGGTGAAGTTACTTTAACGGGACGGATTTTGGCTATCGGCGGTCTTAAAGAAAAGATTCTGGCGGCAAAACGCGCTCTTATTAAGACGATTATTATTCCGGAGAAAAACAAGAAAGATCTTAAGGAGATTCCAAAACAGATACTTAAAGATGTAACAATCAAGTTCGCAAAAACACTGGATGATGTGTTGAAGGTTGCGATTATTGGAAAGCTCGGTGGCTCCGGGGTTGCAAAAAAGGCCGCTGAGGGCGCGCCAAAGCACAAAATCCCCAAACTGAAGGTCAAAATTATAAGGAAGAAACCCGTTCCGGAGAATAAGTGAGGGGAAGTCCGAAATCCGAATTTCAAATGTCAATTCAATGATGAAGGTTAAATTTCAAATTGGATCAGCTTTTTTTTTTGCGTAGATGGCGGCGCCGTGGTAGTATCGGCTCCACTTTTTAATTATGCCTTATTATGATAAGGGTTTTACGGCCAATTATGCACCTTTTGGTGCTTACACTGATTGTTTTTCTTATTTACAATTTTATTGTTTTCCCGATTTTTATGGCTAAGGCAAAGGTTATTCATATGATCGATGCGGATTCTTTGCTTGTTATGGATGGCGGAAGGATAGAAAGAGTCCAGCTTATTGGCGTGGATGCGCCGGAAATGGCCGGGCCGAAGGGTGAAATCTGGCAATGCTACAATAAGGAGGCTAAAAAAGAGGCGGCTAGTTTGTTTACTGTAAACCGCGAAGTTACTTTGGAAAGCGACGGAGGGCTTGGAGATAAAGATGTTCATGGGCGGCTGCTTAGGTACGTTAAAATGGCGGATGGGAATTATTTGAACGATGAACTTTTAAGGAAAGGATTGGCGCGCGAGTATCATCCATCTGGCAAGACTTACGATAAATCTGATGAGTTTGCCAAATTGCAGATACAGGCGAAAGCGGAAAATCTTGGTATTTGGGATGTTTGCCACGGCGCGTTTTAAATTCAGACAGCACAAAAAACCCGTGAGCTGAACTGTCTTGAGGACTGAGGGTCAAAAACGAGTGACCAATCTCAATCCAAAGACAGCTCAGCTCACGGGCTTCATGCGAAAAGTTATTTCAAGTCCCCTCCAAGCTCCAGGAAGGCA
>JAHJEW010000085.1 GCA_018825335.1 Patescibacteria group bacterium
AATAAACTAAAATAACAATTAATATATACAATATTATGCGAAAATATGTAGCAGCTATTCTGGCTTCAATAATTCTATTCAACAATACAGCTTATGCGCAAATAGCCTTGAGCGCGGCGGACAATTTTGCTTCACTCAATCTTAAACCGGGCGATACCTATGAAACTACTATCACCATAGGCAACAGCTATTCCCAGCCTACAAGATTGACACTTGACGCAGTGGACGGAACAAAATCGCAAAGCGGATATTTCACCGCCAAACTTGCCTCGGATGAACAATTTTTCTTCGGGAAATGGGCAACACTTGAAAAAAATGTATTTGACCTCGACATTGGAGAAAGCGCATCCACAAAAATAACTTATAAAATTCCTGAAAATGCGACACCGGGAGATTATTCGGGCGGTATTACGGTAACACGTGAAAGAATCGATAAAGAAACCGTGGCTCAGGAAACTGCCCAGTTAAGTTCATCATTGAAAGCAAAATCAAGAATAGCCAAGGCTGTATATATAAACATCGCCGGCGAAAGAATAAGTGATTTTGAAATAGGAAATCTGACATATAAAAAATTCCCCGGAAGAAATTTTGAGATGTATATTGATTTAAAAAACAAAGGAAATACAACAATTAAAATAACAGTCAATCCATCCAATAAGTCGCTGATCGGAGAAACTGAAAACCTTAAACAGGTCGATTTAAGGCTCTTGCCACAGGAAGAAGTAAACTTGCCAATAAATATTGGGGAAATGCCTTTATTAGGTTTATATGACCTGCAGGTTAACATTAAATATAGTGAAATAGATTTACTCACTGAAGTAGAAAAGCCACTTGGAGAGGTCGTCAAAACCACTCAATTAATAATAATTCCCTGGGATTACATAATATTAATACTCTTCATAATACTGGTAACAATAACATTTATTGAGCTCAGAAAAATGTATATTAGGAAAATAATTAAAAACAGTAGTAATTATGTAGTTCAGCGCGACGATACAATTGCCAGCCTAGCAAAGAAATCGAATATTAACTGGAAAATTCTTATAAAAATTAACCATCTAAATCCACCATATGAAATTTCACCAGGACAAACAATTCTCCTGCCAAACAGGAAAAAATAATTCTTTTTTCCTGTTATTACTTGCAACATACATTTTTTTCCTTGTTCCATTATATTCGGCCAACGCACAAGAAGTTCCGGAACAGGAAAAACCAATAAAAGCAACCGGCATAATAGGAGCAGAAATAGCACCACTAAATCCACAAACGGAAAAATTGGACGTATTTTACTATGAAATTAACCCAGGCAATTCACTAGATGATAAGTTCTTATTGGGAAATACATCCGATAAGATTAATACCGTACATATTTATCCAACTTATGGTACTTCCAATGAAAAAGGTGAAATTACTCATTCAATGGAATACGACGAAAAAAAAGAGCTTTCACAATGGATAAAAATAGAAGAAACGGATTTCACATTAAATCCTAAGGAAATCAAAAAGGTAAACATGAAAATAGAAATTCCGGAAAATACCCCTTTGGGCACATACAAAGGAGGCTTCGCGATACAAAAAACAGGGAAACCAAATGAGCAGGGAATTACCGCTGCCTTTCGCAAAATAATAAAAATCGAAATCAATATTACAAATGACCCAAAAGAATTTGTTGAAAAAAAGACGCCGAGCTTTCAACTAACACCAATTTTCTATTTAACTTTGTTATTTTTCGTATTAAGCACAATCTATTACTTTTCATCAATATCCAAACAAAAAAAACGAAATAAAAAATGACTCTTAAGGTAAGAATATTCTTAATAGTGGCTTCAGTAACAGCTTTTGCTGTTACCACTTTCGCACAACCACTATCACAAGAATTATCTCTTTCAATAATATCGGGAGCAATTTCCATTTTCCATACGCCCGACAATTTTTTATTTGACCCAACCTTCATCAACACCTCTTCCTCAACAAAAATATATAAGACTCTGGATCCATCAATATACGAAAATCAGCTAGTTGTTGAAGATGCAGATGTAACAGGAGATGATTTTTACATAACCATCGCCATAAGCAACCTTACCAGCTCATCATCTGTTATTCCTTTTTCTAATCTTGCATTAGTAACACTTGCTCAGGATACATCAGGCCTAGACATTTCTACACCATCTACACCACCCGCAGACCAAGTAAATGTTACAGCCCCATTATACTGCCCATCATACGGAGATCTGGCAACCTACTGCGATAATGACATGGACGCAAATTTTCTTACAGAATCTACACAACTTTATACAAATGATCCGATGCAGTCGGTAAATACCACAACCACCAACATTTACGTTGATAGCTATTTCGACGCGGATCCAAATGTCAACGCGTGGAAAGTATATTATTCAATAAACGACATCATTGAATTCAGCAATGGCGAAAAAGCCTTGGTTACAAGTACTACACCCGGACCGGTAGGCTCCGCATATATAACAGTCATAAGAGGAGTCTTGAATACGACCCCTGCAACCCACGCCATCGGTTCCGACATTACATCACATGGAAACACAAGCGTTCAGGCGGTAATCATGGACGGCCCAGAACCTGTTGTCCCACGAATTGGAGCTTATTCCATGGGGTTTGGATTTAAGGGACTGATAGAACCAACCTTTCTGCCCGGCAGCTACACAGGGACAATAACTTTCACCCTATATATTAATTAAACCAACATAATAAGTCGTGTAATTAAAATTCGAGTAAATCAAAAAATTACTATCATTTTTTGCGCATTTTTCCTGGCGGGAGTCCTCATAGCCGGTACCACCCTCGCTGCAACTTCAACAATCGTCGTTACCAGCACCCCGTTCCTTTCCTTCACCGACATACCCGATTCGATTTCAATCGGCACGCTAACCGTGCCAATCGCGGATACGGCTTTGGTCAGCGACACGGACGGCAACCTGCCCGTTGAACGACACTTAACCATAAGCGACACGCGCGGCTGCGGGGGATTAACCCTTCAAATTCAGGCCGCCGCTTTCACTCCCGCCTCCACGCAAATAATTCCGGCGGACATTCGCGTTGTAACGAGCACGAACGACCAGCTTAATGAAACGGTCATCGGCAATGTTGAATACATTTCCGGCTTCGCCGGCGATCAGACAATCACCGCACCCCGCAGCGTCGCATCCACAACTTTCAGCGATTCAACGCTTTTCACAAACGCGCCCTTCGACACGGTCGATAACACCCTCACCGGCGCCATCAACCTGTTGGATGGAGACCTTACCGCCCCCGCCGGCAGAACCGGCCAAATGCACGTTTCCACAAGCTTCTATCTTCTTGTCCCAAAACTGACCCTGCCGGACAGATACTACACAACTCTCACTTACACTTTATCCGATAACACAATCGGAGTTTGCCCATAATCACATCACAATCAAGCCCCACAGTTCCCCGCTTCCTTATGGCGATAATCGGCCTCGCGCTGCTCGCCGCCCCGGTTAGCGCCGCTCTCGCCGAATTTTCGGTCGTTCCCGCCACCCCGAACGAAAGACAGTTTAATTTCACCATTCCCGCGGGCCAAAGTCTGGATGAATCCATTATCGTAAATAATCTTGGCAATAACGCCATCACTGTTGACGTATACGGCGCCGACGGAACAAACAGCAGCCAGGGAACTTTTTCCCTAACTTCCAAATCGCACGAGCAAAAACACATCGGCACCTGGGTCCGGTTTGAAAATCCCACTGTAACAATCCCTGCAAAACAGGCCATAACCATCCCTTTCACTATTTCCGTGCCGGACAATGCCACTCCCGGCAATTACGGCGGAGGAGTGGCCGTGCAGGCCTCATCCGCGGAGCTTAAAGGAGAGGAAGAAGCAATCGGCCCGGGCGCCGTATCAACCTCCGCCCGTATTTATATACGCACTTTCGTAAAAATCCCCGGCGAAAAAATCAGCAACTACCAGTGGACCGCTTTCGGCTTCAACCACCAGGATGAAAGTAACAAACCGCGCTTCTTTTTCTCATTTAAAAACAACGGAAACACAATAATTCTTGTTCAACCGGAAATCACACTTAAGGGCCTCCCTCCGCTAAAAGAATCCACCCTTACAATGTCGGAAATGACTCTCCAGCCCGGCACATCGCTCGATAACATCGAGCTGCGCTGGGACGAACAGCCGCCCGTGGGCTTCTACTTTGTTGATGCAAAAGTGGATTTTTCCGAACTCGACATAACGAACGACCAGCGGATCAATGAAGAAACCCAAACCCGCAGCATCAGAATAAATCTGACACCTACCTACATTATTGTTTTGACGGTGGTCATAATTCTTGCAGCAATACTTTTCTGCGTCTTCGCCACTCTTTCAATTGTAAAGATGAGGTCGGGCTGCTGCGAGCATAAAGTCCTCCCGGGCGAAACCATCACTTCCATCGCAAAAAAACACAACGTCAACTGGAAGAAACTTGCGCAAATCAATAAACTGAAATCACCCTATACCCTTAAAGAAGGCCGGATTCTGTTCGTGCCGCCCATCAATCCACCATCAAAAAAATAATCCCTCTTAAAATGACAAAAAAATCCGCGCTTCTCCTTGCACTTTCCTCCGCTTTAACTCTTCAGTTGATAATCGCGGTCCTTGCAATCGCGCAAACCACCAGCGCCTTCCCTACCAACATATCTGAAGTCCAAAATGAAGGATTCACAATCGTTCCCGCCGAACCAAACGCAATAAATCAGCGCGAATTCATTTTCGCCGTTAAACCCGGCGAAGAAACAAGAGACAGCGTCATGGTTAAAAACCTGTCGGACACGGAAACGCTTTTTTATCTGTACGGAGCCGACCCCACAATTTCCGCACAGGGCACGCCCGCCTACAAAACCCGCGACACGGAAAGCAACGATGAAGGCAAATGGATCACTTTCGACCACCCGGAAGTCGTACTTGCGCCAAAAGAAGACCAAAAAGAATATTTCACGTTACACGTCCCCCCGAACACG
>JAHJEW010000014.1 GCA_018825335.1 Patescibacteria group bacterium
CATAATAAGACTTTGGCGGCGCAGCTTTGCTCGGAGTTCCGCGAGTTTTTTCCACAGAACGCGGTGAGTTATTTTGTTTCTTATTATGACTATTATCAGCCGGAGGCTTATATGCCTTCATCGGATACATACATTGAAAAAGACGCGTCCATAAATGAAGAGATCAGCAAGTTCCGTCACGCGGCCACCGTAAATCTGCTTACCAGAAAGGACGTTTTGATTGTGGCTTCCGTTTCCTGCATTTACGGACTTGGAAGCGTTGAGGATTATTCTGCTTTTGCAATGGAACTGAAGGTCGGGGAGGACAGGAAGCGCGATAAACTTTTGAGGCATCTGACCGATATTCAGTACACGCGCTCGCAGCTTGAATTTAAGCAGGGGATGTTTCATGTGCTTGGAGATACGGTGGAAATTTTTCCGCCGGACAGAGATACAATTTTCAGGGTTGAGTTTTTTGGTGATGAGATTGAGCGCATTAGTGAGGCCGATTCTTTTACGGGTGAGATGCTTAGGGAGCTTGAATCGGTGAAGATATTTCCGGCGAAGCATGATGTTACGAGCAGGGAGAAGATTGAAAAAGCCGCCGAGCATATACGAAAGGATCTGGCCGTCCGTTATGAAGAATTTAAAGCGCAGGGGAAGATGCTGGAGGCGGAGCGCATTAAGACGCGCACCGAGTATGATCTGGAGATTTTGCTGGAAACGGGTTATTGCACGGGGATTGAAAATTATACCCGTTATTTCAGCGGGCGCGACGCAGGCGCTCCACCGGCAACTTTGATGGATTATTTTCCGGATGATTTTTTGATGATTATTGATGAATCGCACATGAGTGTTCCGCAGGTCGGGGCAATGTATAACGGTAATTTTTCGCGTAAACAGACTTTGGTTGATTATGGCTTTCGTCTGCCGTCCGCGCATGATAACAGGCCGCTCAAGTTTGAGGAGTTCGAGAATCTTTTGAAGAATGTCGTGTATGTTTCGGCGACGCCCGCGAAGTATGAAATTGCGAAAGCGAAAGATAATGTTCTTGAGCAGATAATACGTCCGACCGGGCTCATCGATCCAAAAGTGGAGGTGAGACCGAGCAAGCATCAGATTGATGATCTATTAAATGAGGTGCAAAAGCGGGTGAAGGTTAAGGAGCGCGTGCTTGTAACGACTTTGACCAAGCGCTCCGCCGAGGATCTGACCGAATATTTGACCGATGCCGGAGTCAGGGTCCGCTATTTGCATTCCGATGTTGATACGATGGAGCGCATTGAAATTCTGCGCGATCTGCGACTTGGGAAGTTTGATGTATTGGTTGGAATTAATCTTTTGCGTGAAGGACTGGATCTGCCCGAGGTGTCGCTTATTTGTATTCTCGACGCGGACAAGGAAGGGTTTTTACGTTCAACTCCGGCCCTGGTTCAGACAATCGGGCGCGCGGCGCGCAATGTTAACGGCTTTGTTATTATGTACGCGGACAGAATTACCGCGGGCATGAAGGGGGCGCTCGATGAGACGGAGCGTCGTCGCGGGATTCAGGAGGCATACAATAAAAAGCATGGTATTACGCCCAAAACCATCGTCAAAGATGTGAAAGATATTGGTACGGAAAGTCGCAGAAAGGGTGAAGTTGTTGTTGGTGAAAGGCATATTGAGATGAGCAAGGTTCCGAAAGATGAACAGAAACGTCTGCTTCGGGAACTGGAAGCCCAGATGGATCTTGCCTCTCTGAATATGGAATTTGAAAAAGCCGCCGAGCTTCGCGATGAAATTGAGGAACTTAGGGAAGAGTTCGGATTTTGAATTGATGCGAAACGCTTTTTTCTACCAGCTGCCGCCGCCTCCGCCGCCGAAGCCGCCGCCGCTGAATCCGCCGCTAAAGCCGCTGCCTCCGCTCCATGATCCGTGTGAGCTTCTTGAACGCGGCGCGGAAGTAAATACGGTGTTCATTTGCTGCGACATGCTGTTAAGTCTGTTGATGAAATAGTATGCAGAAAAATTGGCCGAGAAGTCGGGATCGGAGCTCTGGTACCAGTCGGGGACTTTGTTTAATCCTTCAAAAGCTTTGCTCCATTTGTCGGCTATGTTCAGGGCCATGGCGTAGGGGAGCAGTTTCATGAAAATGTTTTCTTTCTCCTGGAATTTAATGCGGTCGGCTTCGGCGGTGGAAATGAACTCTTCCAGTCCCAAAACGCTAAAGTACATTTCCACGCCTTTGGCGGTTTTTGCGGGCATGAATTTTGAGAATGCCAGAATAATTGCACCGGATGCCATGGATGCCAAGGGTATGGCAACGAAACCGGTGTCTATGAAAAATCCCAAAATGAAAATGGGAAAAAATAAAAGCAATATTCCGGTTGTAAGGTATGAATTTCTAACGGTATCCGGACTTAGAGGGAAATATTTATCCGTTACCATCTGCCCATAAATGGCTTTGCGGATTTCGGGCAGGTCTCTGTAAAATTTGTTCTTCAGGTCATTTAAAGTTTTCTTGTTGGATTCGCCAAAAATGGCTTTCAATGTTTTTTTCTCATGATCGTGAAGAGATGGATCATCGGTGAAATCTTTCAGTTTTTCGAATTCGTAGTATATGTCATTTCCCAGAAATTTCTTCTTTTTGGTTTCAATTATTTTTATGTATCCGCGCACCGCCATGTCTATAATCGTGGAAGAAATGTCCCGCATGTCCACTTTTTCGTCGATGATTGTTCCGGCTTCCGCGGGGGAAAGACCTTTGGGTGCTTCGTAAA
>JAHJEW010000086.1 GCA_018825335.1 Patescibacteria group bacterium
TCGTTCGTTAAACATCCCAAAAAATACGAACACCAGATGGCGACAGGATATGGCGTGCGGCTTCTGGTCAAATTCCTGGAAAGTTTATAGATTTCAAGAAAAATGGCGGTCACAAAATATTCATCGGTTTATTTGGCGGGATTCAGGGCTACCGGAAAAACCACCATCGGTAAGGCGGTGGCTTTAAAGCTTGGGTGGGATTTTGTGGATATGGATAAGGAGATTCAGCAAAATAGCGCGGCTACGATAAATGAATTGACCAAAGGCGGTGAAGATTGGCGTAAATTCCGTGCATTGGAACAGGAGTTGTTAAAGAAGATCATCGGCAAAAAAAAAATAGTGGTTGCGATGGGAGGGGGGACAACGGTCAACGATGTACCTGCAAATATAAATGAATCTTTCGGCGCTCAAAATTGGAAGCTGCTTCGCAAGGCGGGGGCGCTCGTAATTCTGCTCACCGCAAACGAAAAAATAATAGCCGACCGCATGCGCGCGCATGAAATGCGCGCGCCCCATACAGTGCGTCCTCCGCTAAAAAGTGTCGAAGGCGCCCCCGCCGCCCGATCCCGGACAGGTAAAAAAGACCTTGTGGAAGCCATAATCAAAGACTCAATAAAAACCTTTCGAGAAAGGGAAAAAGCCTATCTTGCACAAACAAGCCACATTATAGATACCGGAAAAACAACGAAACAGGAAGCCGTCAAAAGAATTTTGTCACTATTATAGGCTCCCTAAAACACCACCTTGTTTTTCCCAATATAATCGAACGCGAAAAACGCCGCAGTAACCGCCTCCGCCGATCCTGTTATAGCCTGTTTGAATTCCGTGTCCGTAACATCGCCCGCAGCGTAAACACCCGGAACATTGGTTTCCGCGCGCCTGTTGATCTTTATTTCTTTCTTGTCATTCAAATCAACACCAAGCGGCCCCGCAAGCGCGGAAAGAGCGTCATGGCCGATCGCCATAAAAACGCCGTCCATTGCCATCTCATTTCCACCTTTAAGGTGAATTTTTTCAACTTTGTCGCTGCCAAGAATCTCCTCAATCTGCGTATTAAAAAGCACCTCTATTTTCCCATTGGCCTTAACCCTGTCCGCATTCACCGGCTCCGCGCGCAGAACATCGCGCCTTACAATAATATAAACCTTGCTTGCATGTTCGGATAAAACAAGAGCCTCTTTTGCCGCCGAATCACCGCCCCCCACCACGCACACAACTTTACCCTTGTAGAAAGCTCCGTCGCAAAGCGCGCAATAAGAAACACCCTTATTTTCAAACTCTTTTTCTCCGGGCGCACCAAGTTTGCGATGCTTGGTTCCGGTCGCAATAAGAACGGTTTTCGCAAGATATTCATTGCCTGCCGTCTTAACAATAAAGCCGCTTTGACTTCCTTCCGGCGGATTCAAATTGGCATTAACTATTTCAGTTACCCTTTCATTTTTTAGCGGCACCCCGAAAGACAAGGCATGATCCACCAAAGATGAAGCAAGATCCGGACCGGTAATAGATTTAATACCAGGCCAGTTTTCCACCAAATGGGTTGTGGTAATAAGGCCCCCGGGCAGCTCCGCAACCATTACAGCTTTCAAATTCAGCCGAGTGGCATACATCGCGCCGCTGGCACCCGCGCATCCCGCGCCTACAATTAAAAAATCAAAAACTTCTTTATCCGCCATATAAAAAACTATTTAATGGGTGGCCTTTCATGCGGTTTTTTGCCTACAGATCTTATCATGCGTATCGGACTTTTTCCACCGCGGCCCACTGCGCCACGACTGCTTGGAATCAAAAACTTTGCAGGATCGCTGCCAAGATCGGTAAAAGAATCCGTTTCCGTAAGCAGTGTCTGGGAAGTGGTTTTCTTGAAAGCCATAACTTCCGCGCGAATTCCGCGTGACCGCACATACTTCAAAACTTCCGTAAAATCGCCGTCGCCGCTCACCAGCACAACCGCGTCCAGTTTTTCGCTCATGCGGACAATATCAATCGCAATCCCAACATCCCAGTCAGCTTTCTTCTCACCCGAATAAAAAACCTGAAGATCCTTTACGCGCGTCTCTATGCCAAGTTCAACAAGTGCGTCAAAAAATTTGGATTCTTCCTGCGACTCGGATCTGATGACATATGCGAAAGCCCGCATAAGCTTGCGCCCCGCGACTGCACTTGCAACCAACGCCTTGTAATTCACATGCGCACTAAAAGTCGACCGCGCCGAATGATACAAATTCTGCGTATCAATGAAAATCCCTACCCTTTGAGATGGATGAAAAGCGTGACTGTTCATAAATAAATTTGGTTATTTACCTTAACTTTGCTTCCTACATTCTACACTGCCGGGGCTCCTACAGAAAGAGATGATATTATCTTGTAATTCTAAAGCAAAAACTATAATAATGAGCCGGTTTACGGGAATGGCGCATAGAGGCGACATGCGCTCTTGCGCCTCCCACAAACTTGTCGATTGAAAGGAACAAAAAAGTGAGAAATCACAAAATCTGGGCAGTCTCTTGGCTGCTCATTGGAGTGGCCAGCCTACTCCTCTGGGTGCATCTGGTGAGCTCAAAGGAAGATTTGGCGGCTCTTGTGCCGTTTCTTGCCATTTGGCTCTCTGCGGAGATGTTCCGCAAGTGCAACATGGCAGGAAAGAAGCCCGCGGAGAAAGGCCGGTAATGGCCTACTCCGCAGATCGACATCGCGCCCCGCTCGCCGCAAGGCTTGAGCGGGGCGCTTTCTCTATTAACACCCAAACAGCATCTCCTTAATCTCCGGCTTCATTTTGTCCGGCGTCCAGGGCGGATCCCAAACAACCTCAATGTCTACATCTTTCACGCCTTTCGTCGTGCGCATAATGCTATCTATATCCGCGGCGATATCCGGCGCAAGCGGGCAGCCCATGGACGTTAACGTCATCACAACATGCGCGAACCCTTTTTTGTCGACCTTAACATCATAAATAAGCCCCATGTCCGCCACACCGATTCCAAGTTCGGGATCGAGCACCCGGTTCAAAATTTTATAATAAAGATGCTTCTCGCCAAAATTATACTTTGTTTTCTTTTCCATAAACATCATTGATTAACAGCCTTTTTCAAAACAACCAGCCCAAGAAGGGCGCACTTCACCCTAGCCGCAGTAAGAGGCGCGCCTATAAGTTCAAAAACAAAATCATTTGCAATATTTCCAACGTCATGCGCGCGGCGCCCAACGATTTCTTCCATTAACATGGAAGTCGCCGCCCGGCTTATGGCGCACCCCTTACCGCTAAAAGCCGCATCTACGATAACTCCGTCGTCAACCGTCAAAGTAATCTCCACGCAGTCGCCGCAAAGCGGATTAACGTCATAGGCGCTGTGCGTGCAGTCCGCAATCCTCCCGAAGCGTCGGGGATTTTTATAGTGATCCAAAATGTTTTCCGCGTACATATCCATAAAAACTAAACATTAAAAATGTCATAAACCTTTTGCAGTGCAAGCGCAGCCGCATCCACGTCCGAAATATCATTGTAAACATAAAAACTCACCCGCACCGTCGCGTCGCACCCGAGCCTTTCCATAAGCGGCTGCGCGCAGTGATGTCCCGTTCTAACGGCCACGCCTTCATTATCCAAAATAGACCCGACGTCATGAGGATGAACTCCCGGCACATTAAAAGAAACAATCCCGCCGGCCATTAATTCCGCTCGTCCGCCGTCCTCCGGTCCGTACATAACCAGACCCGGGAACTGCGACAGCTTCTCCCGCGCGCAGCCGGCCAATTCTCTGTCATGCTTTAAAATCGCATCAAATCCCAGTTTATGAAGATAATCCAGCGCCGCCCCCAGCCCTACAACTCCCGCAATATTGGGCGTACCCGCCTCAAACCGCCACGGCAGATCGTTCCACTTCGCATCCGTCTGCGAAACCTCCTTCACCATTTCGCCGCCAAACTGGTATGGAGGCATCGTCTCAAGAATTTCCCGCTTAACATACAGCACTCCCACGCCCGTCGGTCCCAGCATCTTATGGCTTGAAAAAGCCAAAAAATCAACAGGCATCTCTGAAAGATCAAACCCTGCGTGCGCTACCGATTGCGCGCCGTCCACCAAAACTTTTATTCTCGCAGAACCGCCACCGGCACCCACCGCCGCACCGCCCGCATCCCTCACAATTTGAACAACTTTTTTGATCGGAACGATAGTGCCGATTGCATTCGACATCTGCGTCAACGCCACCAGTTTCGTGCGCGGCCCCAAGAGACCGCCAAGCGCATCTATATTTAACAAACCATTTTTAAGCAGGGGAATAACCTTCAATAAAGCCTTTTTCCTCTTACAGAGCTGTTGCCACGGGACAAGATTGGAATGATGCTCAAGCGCGCTCACAACAATTTCATCGCCCTCCGAAATGTTCTGCTCGCCCCATGTGGAAGCCACAAGATTTATGGATTCGGTCGTGCCACGCGTAAAAACAATCTCCCCAGCCTCGCGTGCTCCTATAAAAGCGCGTACCTTTTCGCGGACGCCTTCATACGCCGCGGTCGCTTCCTGCGAAAGAGCATGTATACCGCGGTGGACATTGGCATTCATCCGCTCATAAAACGCTTTCTCCGCGTCTATAACCGACCGCGGCTTTTGCGACGTGGAAGCACTGTCGAGATAAACAAGCCTCTTGCCATTAACCTCGCGGTCGAAAATCGGGAAATCTTTTTTAATTCCATTAAACATCATAAGAAAAGGGGAGTGACTGAACAATTTTTTTGCGCACATCGCAACGCATCTGTTCATCCGAAATCATGCTCAGCTGCGATTCAAAAAATCCCATAACAATAAGCTGCGTCGCAACCTGCGCATCTACGCCGCGACTCTGAAAATAAAACAAAAGCTCATCATCCACTCTGCCAATAGTAGACGCGTGCCCGGCCTTAACATCGTCCGCCAGAATTTCCAGCGAAGGCACACTCTTAGCCCGCGCCCCGTCCGAAAGCAGCAAAGTCCTATGCCGTAGATCCGTATCCGTAAGCTGCGCCGCCGGCTCAACAATCAAATTCCCAAAAAAGTCTACGCAGGACTTATCAAAAAGCGCCGACTGCAACAAAAACCGAGCCTTCGTATTGGGAGCCATGTGCCGTCCGACAGTCGAAAGCTCAAACTGCGCACTGCCCGTGCCTACTATCATCCCCAAAAAATCCAATTCCGCGCCGGCTCCAGTAAGCTCAAACGTAGCTCGCGCCTTTTCACCCTCCGCCCCAATATAAATTACCTGCAGCCGCGCCCCTTCCTCCACCATAAAATGCGTGTCCGCAAGCGAATCCAGCAGTAAAGTCTTCCTCTCTCCGCGCTTCATTGTTTGTAAATCCATGGCTTTCATAAAAATAAATTATCCAATAGACCCCTCCATTTCCATTTCTATCAAACGATTCATCTCCACCGCGTATTCCATAGGCAGCTGCTTCACAATCGGATCAATAAACCCATTCACAATCATGGTGGCCGCCTCCTGCCCGTTAAGCCCGCGCGACATCAAATAAAACATCTGCTCCTCACCAATCTTGCTCACCGTCGCCTCATGCTCAACCGTCACATCATCCTCTAAAATATCCATGGTCGGATACGTGTCGCTCCTAGAATCTTTGTCCAATAAAAGAGCATTGCAAACCACCTTCGATTTCGACCCGTGGGCCCCTGGAACCGCTTTAATAAGCCCCCTGTATGAACTCCGTCCTCCCCCCATACTTATTGACTTTGAATTCACAATCGACGAAGTGTCCGCCGCCAGATGAAAAATCTTCGCCCCCGCATCCTGAATCTGCCCAGCTCCCGCAAAAGCAATAGACTGAACCTCCGCCTTCGCGCCCGGCTCCATAAGCAAAACCGCCGGATACTTCATTGTAATTTTTGACCCTAAATTGCAGTCCAACCAAACCATCTCCGCATCTCTAAAAGCCTTCGCCCTCTTTGTTACAAGATTATAAACATTGTTAGACCAGTTCTGCACGGTAGAGTACTGAATGCGCGCGCCTTTCTTTACAATGATCTCCACCACCGCCGCGTGCAGCGAATCACTGGAATAAGTCGGAGCTGTACAATTATGAACTGCAAAACCGCGTACAAGATACGAATCAGGTTTATTTACATCTAAATTAAAAACAAAACCGTCATAATCTTCTTTTTCGATATTTTTTATTGGAACAAGGAAATAATTATCAGTTTTTCTAACCTCACTCCACCTTTTGGCCGGTGAATAATAGAGAACATACTGATCATGACGAATTATTTTTCGCCCCATAATTGTATCTTGTCCTCCTTTACGAATATTGATACTTGCATAATACCCGCCTCGCGACAATAATTCCTGAATTTGTCTGGCAAGATGTTCGGACGCAGTGGATGCTCGAATCATATGCCGTCCTTTTTTATAGACACTGCCATCTCCTTTAAAATAGCAATCAATTAAAGGCCGCACTTTCTCCCACGGTAAGCCTATGATTTCCTTACCAAGTACTTTTGTACGCGATCCTTTACCACAATGTTTAAGAGCCAAATTTCGTAATTTCCTTGAATAGCAAACGAGATTAACTCCATTCTTGTTTTTGTCAAAAATCTTATACACATTCTTACCGCTGAGAACGGACATAAGCATTTCCACTTCATGAATATTTTCTGTTTCGGTGGAATTAAGAGATATTGAAATAACGGGCATATTTAGCTTATTGTGAACATAGGTAGAGCCTTCGGCCAAATACCAGCCCAAAAAGCAAAGTTCCATATGAGAGAGTTTTGTTTTGGTAGATGAAGCGATTTTTGGAAAAACCAGAAAATCACCCACTTCCATTTCATCAACTTTCACATACTTTGGAGTCGAAGTCAGTAATAACATTGAATTTACTTCAGACAGCCAATTATTCCTTGCTTTTCGCTTCACTGTGACATCCTTTCTTTTTATTCCAAGAACAGGATGTTCAGGTGTTAGACGGAAAGCGTTATAAGTGGATATGGGAGTAATTTTCAAGATTTTACCTTTATATTTTCTGGCCATCACCGCCTTTACCTTTTTCATTTCCCCATTTTCATCCACAACCAGATCACCCGGCTTTACACTCTCAATGTTTACCCAGCGATCCCCTTTACTTACCTGTTCGCCAGCAGGAAGACAGCCTTCAACATAATGCACGCTGGACCCCTCATCCGCGATAATAAGCGTCCTTTCAAACTGACCCATATTCTCCGCGTTAATCCTAAAATAAGCTTGCAAAGGCAGCTCTATATGCACACCTTTCGGAACATAAATAAAAGACCCGCCGGACCAGACAGCGCTGTTCAAAGCAGCAAACTTGTTATCCCCGGGCGGCACCACCGTCGCAAAATACTCGCGAAAAATATCCGGATACAGCCTTAAAGCCTCATCTATCCCCTCAAAAATCACGCCCCGCTCACGCAGGTTTTCTTTTAAGTTATGATAAACAGTTTCCGACTCGAACATCGCACCTGACCCGGCCAAAAACTTACGCTCCGCCTCCGGCACGCCAAGCCGCTCAAACGTCTCTTTAATTTCGGCAGGCACATCATCCCAGTCCCGAACCGGCCTGTCCGACGGTTTAACGTAATAATGAATATTTTCAAAATCAATCCCCGAAAGATCCGCCCCCCACGAAGGCATTTTCTTTTCTCTATAAATCTTCAGCGCATCCAGCCTGAACTTAAGCATCCACTCCGGCTCTTTCTTATACTCCGAAATCCTCCTGACCAATTCCTCTGTCAGCCCTTTTTCCGCTTTATAAACCGACTTGGTTTTAACATTGAATCCATACTTATAGTCGGAAAGACCTTTTAACGCTTTATCCTGATTATGTGTAACCTTAGCCACAAAAAGTGAATAAAAAAATTATACGGTAATGTGCGCTCCGGCGCCCGTGAACTTCTCATATCCATCCCGCTCCAAAATCCGCGCCAGCTCCCTGTCACCGGACTTCACAATCTTTCCATCAACCATAATGTGAATAAAATGCGGAGTCAGATACTCAAGAATCCTCTGGTAGTGTGTAATAAGCAAAACCCCCATGCCTGTTTCCTCATGCGTCACCCTAATTCCCTCCGCCGCACTCTTAAGCGCATCAATATCCAGCCCCGAATCGATCTCATCCAGAA
>JAHJEW010000015.1 GCA_018825335.1 Patescibacteria group bacterium
TCTTCTTTTTGGTTTCAATTATTTTTATGTATCCGCGCACCGCCATGTCTATAATCGTGGAAGAAATGTCCCGCATGTCCACTTTTTCGTCGATGATTGTTCCGGCTTCCGCGGGGGAAAGACCTTTGGGTGCTTCGTAAATAGGCATCACCGCGGTGCGGTTTGTCTGCGGGTCGCGGCCGCGCGTGTACCACAAATACAGGAGAACAAGGAATGTTATTAGTGGAACGACATAGGGCCAGTTATCGGTAAGGAACCATGTGATTTGTTGTACAAGTGAGGGTTTTTCCAGGATTCCTTTTGGGAAACCGGCGACGATTGTAAGGTTTTCGTTGCTGTTCAGGGGGTTATTGGAGATGTACACAATATCGCTTCCCATAATTGTGTATTCACAATCCTGGTTAGATGAGCCGTAAGAGCCGCTGTAGCAGGTTGCGCGTATATCCGCCTGATTTATGGAAGATGGAAGGCGGATTACAGCGGTCGCGTTTTGTATGGGAACTTCCCACTCCGTTCCCGTTGAGTTCCAGTATATTTCGTCGTGATCGGGAAACTGGAAAGATACGGCGCGCTGGATGTCATAGTCGATAACGAAAGTCGTAAGACCTGTTTGCAGCGTGTCGGCGTATCCTATCTGCAATCTAAGATAATCTCCTTCTATGCTTTTGTCGTATGGCCAGTCATTGCCCTTTTCGTCGGTTACGCTGTTAACTTTATAGCGCAAAACCAGCCTGTTGCCGGTGGCGTCGGTGTATTTGATTGGGATAAGCCGGTATATACCGTGATGGGGTTCACGCGAATAGTCGGTGACAATTGATTCCTTTATATTCAAAGTACCGTCCACGGAGGCCGTAATGTCGGTGTTGAAAGATGATATGTCCCAGTCGTAGCCGTAGGAAAGGGCGCGGTGGGGGATTAACAGCAAAAGGGTCGCCACTATGGCTCCGATTATCAGCAGGAGCTTTTTTAACGGCAGACGGTTGTTTTGCGATTGAGACATTAGGTCTGAATCTGAAGGCTAGAACTCAACTTTTACGTTTTCTTTCTCTTCGGCGCGTTCCAGTTCAAAATATTCACGTTTGCCAAAACCGAACATCCCGGCAAAAATATTGTTTGGGAAAACTTCGATTTTGGTGTTCAGGTCGCGAACGGTCGCGTTGTAATAGCGGCGTGAGAGCTGTATGTGTTCCTCGATTTCTTTTAGTGTCTGTTGTAGATCCAGAAAGTTCTGGTTTGCTTTAAGTTCCGGATAGTTTTCAGCCAGCGCGAAGAGGGATTTGAGTGTGCCGGTAAGCATGTTCTCGGCCTGCGCGCGCTCCTCCGGGGTTTCGGCTTTCATTGCCATGTTTCTGGCTTTCGTTACCGATTCAAAAGTTCCTTTTTCGTGCTTTGCGTATCCCTTTACCGTTTCAACCATGTTCGGGATGAGGTCGTATCGGCGTTTCAACTGGGTGTCGATGTCGGCCCAGCCTTCGTCGACCTTGTTTTTAAGTGTTACGAGGCCGTTGTAAATGCTGACTACGAGAAAAGCCGCCACTACCAGTACGGCAAGTATTATCAGTGTGGTTGAATCCATGTTGAATATATTATGGTTTTATCGGGATAATTGTAGTCTACTGCGTGGACGTTTGCAATCTATGGGAAACCTGATCCGCCGTCGCGTGTTCGATTTTTATTCCGCCCGGCAGGGAGGTGAGAAATTTTTGGCCGTAGGCGCTGCCGGAGATTCTTGAATCAAGTATCACCATGCTGCCTTTGTCTTTGCTGGTGCGGATAAGGCGGCCGAAGCCCTGTTTAAACTTAAGGATGGCAAGGGGGACCTGATATTCGTTGAAAGCGTCGTCGTATTTGAGTCCGCGGGAGAAAATAATCGGGTCGGTGGGCGGGTCGAACGGTAGTTTTTGCATGACGATGCAAGTTAGGAGATCGCCGGGAATGTCTATTCCTTCCCAGAAACTGGCTGTGCCAAAAAGGGCGCACGTTCCCGGCTCCTGCTTGAAGTGTTCCATGATTTTTCCTTTTCCGCCGGTGATGCCCTGCGCCAAAACGTTGTAGCCGTCCAGTTTCAGGTTGGGGGCAACCGCCATGTAGGTTGCGGTGAGCGCTTTTTTGGATGTGAAGAGTACCAGCGTGCGCCCGCCGTTGGCTTTTATTATATCTTCTATTATATCCGAACAGGCCTTGAAATATCCTTCCGTCTGCGGTCTTGGCAAATCTTCGGCGATAATGATTTTGACCTGATCGGGGTAGTCGAAATGTGATTCAAGTACCACTTCCCCTGTGTCCGGCGAAAGACTTAACTGGTCGCGTATGAAATCGAATGAATTTTCCGTTCGCAGAGTCGCGGAGGTGAGGATGATGCTTTTTTTGGCATCGAACAAAAGTGTCCGGAGTTTTTCGCCGATGTTTATGGGCGCGCTCTTTATGCAGCTGTATCCTTCAAAAGTTTTATAGGTCCA
>JAHJEW010000087.1 GCA_018825335.1 Patescibacteria group bacterium
GGGGATTTCTGGTCGACGCTGGGAGTGCATCCGCATGATGCGGACCAGCTTAACGATGAGGTTTTGGCGGACTACGAGCGTCTTGTGCTCGCGGAGGATAAAGTTGTTGCGATTGGTGAAATCGGACTGGATTATTTTAGGGATTACAGGCCGCGCGATTTGCAGCGTCATGCTTTTTTGGAGCAGCTCAGGCTTGCGAAAAAGCTGGATGTGCCTGCTATAGTGCACGTGCGCGACGCCTGGGATGACGCGCTGGATTTGATTGGGCGCGCGGGCAACAGTAAGGTTATTCTGCACTCTTTTTCCGGCGACTTCCCGGCGGCGCGCAGTTCATGGGAGAGGGGATTTTATATTTCTTTTTCCGGCGTTGTTACTTATCCGAAAAACCGATATTTGCGGGATATTGCGGGGCAGGTTCCCATGGACCGTGTTCTGATTGAAACAGATTGTCCGTATCTTCCCCCGCAAATGTATCGCGGTAAAAGAAACGAGCCGGCGTTTGTTGTGGAAACGGCGCGGGAGATTGCAAATTTGCGCGGACTTGAATTAAGCGAAGTCGGAGAGATGACAACGCGCAACGCTTTAACTCTTTTTGGCCTTTCCTCCGCGGCTGTCGGCAAGGTTTAGTGTAAGTAGTGCGGCGCCGATGTCTTCGAGCGGAATTGTATTTGTTCCGAATGTTTTTTCTTTGGATGGTGGAAGGTATATTTGGTTGAAACCGATTTTTTCGGCTTCGCGGATTCGTTTTTCCAGTTGCGGAACTGTTCTCAGTTCGCCGGAGAGTCCCACCTCACCAATGAAGATCGCGCCGCGCGGAAGCGGTACTTTGCCAATGGAAGAAATGATAGCCATTATCACTGCCAGATCGGTTGACGGATCGTTTACTTTGAATCCTCCAACTATGTTCACGTAAACGTCCTGATCGCTAACGTTAATCTGAAGATGTTTTTGTATCACTGCCAGCAAAAGTTGCAGTCTGTTGACGTCGTAACCGCTGGCGGCTCTTTTAGGATAGCCGAACGGGCTCGCGGATGTGAGCGCCTGGACTTCCAGCAGCAGCGGCCTTGTTCCTTCCACAACCGCGGTTATTGCGGAGCCGAAAGCGTTTTCTTTTCTGCCCTCAAGAAAGAGTTTTGACGCGTCCGTGACTTCCTGCAGCCCTTTTTCGGTCATTTCGAAAATCCCGATTTCGTTTGTGGATCCGTAGCGGTTTTTTAGTCCGCGAACGGTGCGAAGGTTCTGATAGCGGTCGCCTTCAATTAAAAGTACCGCGTCGACAAGGTGTTCAAGGACTTTCGGTCCGGCCAGATTTCCATCTTTCGTAACGTGCCCGATGATGAGCACGGTAATATTGTTGTTTTTAGCGTGGGTCATGAGCGCTTCGGTGCAGTATCTTACCTGATTGATTGATCCCGCGATGGACGGCATTTGCGCGGACGACATTACCTGGATCGAATCAATAACCAGAAAATCGGGTTTTGCGGAATCTATGGTTGCAAAAATGTTTTCCAGATTCGTTTCGCCCAGAATATTCAGGTTTTCGGTTGTGATTCCAAGTCTTTGCGCCCTAAGACCTATCTGGTTGGGTGATTCTTCCCCGGAAATGTAAAGCGCGTTTTTGCCCTGCATTGCGATCTGTTCGCAGATCTTAAGTGTCAGTGTTGATTTTCCGATTCCGGGTTCGCCGCTAAGCAGAGTAAGGCTTTCCTGCGCGAATCCGCCGCCGAGAACGCGGTCGAACTCCTTAATGTTTGTTGACAGACGGGTTTCCTTTTCTTCGGTGCGGCAAAGAGGGGTGGGGGATTTGGAGATGCCCTTATGGTCGCGTTTTGCCGATGTGTCGATTACGTCTTCCTGCATGGAGTTCCATGAGTCGCAATTCGGGCATTTGCCCAGCCATTTTGGCGAGCTGCCGCCGCAGTTTTCACAGATGTATATGGTTTTTAGTTTCATTTCAGGACCAGATCATATATTTTTTCCGTTTTTTCCGCCATGACTTTCGCGTCGAACTCTTTTACGCGATGATGGCCCATGTATGCAAGTTTTTGCATGAGAGCGTTGCTCCGTATAACTTCCTCCATTTTCGCGGCCAAAGCGTCGATGTTTTGCGGCTCCACCAGTTCCCCGCTTTTGTGGTTCTCAACGATTTCCGGAATTCCGCCTGTGTTTGTTGCTATAATCGGCAGCTGCGCGGCCATCGCTTCCAGGAGAACAATTCCGAAAGCTTCTTTAACGCTCGGGAGGATGAAAAGATTGGCGCTTTTCAGGATTTGTGGAATGTTCTCCCGTCTTCCTGTTAGCACAACCTGATTAACGATTTTTAATCTTTTAATAAGTTTTTCCAGAATTTTTCTTTCGGGACCTTCACCAACCAGTACAAGTTTGATTTTTGGTATGTTCGTGTTAATGCGCGCGAACGCTTCGATAAGGTATTTTAGCCCTTTGCGAGGATGCAGCTCCGCGACTACGAGAATTACGAAGTCCTGCGGGTCCGCCCTGAAAAGTTCCTCGCGCAGTTTTTCGCGGTGCTGAGTGGAAAAGTGCAGTAGTTCATTGCTGTAATAATTCAGATCTATGCCGTTATGAACGGTGGTTATTTTTCCCTTTAACTGTGGATAAAGTTTGAGCAGTAAAGCTTTATTGGCATCGGAAACGGCAACGGTGTGGTCGGTTTTTTCCAGGCAATTTTTCTTTATGGATTTTTTAAGTCCCTGAATCGGGAATGGATCGTGTTCGGTACTGACTATTTTGGTGGATCTCTTATCCACGGCGGAAAAGGCATAACGGCAGCCTCCCGGGTTCCATAGGTGAAGATGGAGAATATCCGGTTTTTCGGTTTTTAGTATTTTTTTAATTTGGAAGTGATGTCTCGGATCGTGTTTGTGCGCCACTTTAAGTCTGTGAACCTTGAAGCCCGCATCTTTCCAGTTTTTGCACCATTCGTTCAATTGCTTATAGCCCGAGCAGATTAATTCCACTTTGAATTTATCTTTGTTAAGATTTTTTGCCAGGAGCAGCATGTGCCGCTCAGCGCCGCCGTAAATTGGCGTATCGGTATAAAAAAAGATTTTCTTCATGTTGAACCTTGGTTGATTCAATGATAAGTTATCTTTCGCGTTTTTGAAAGCGTTGTGGGCGAGTAGCTCAGTCGGTAGAGCAGACGGCTCTTAACCGTAAGGTCCCGGGTTCGACCCCCGGCTCGCCCACCA
>JAHJEW010000088.1 GCA_018825335.1 Patescibacteria group bacterium
ATTGTGAATTTTCGCCCCCTTTATAATGATTTTATCCAGCGACATGCGAAATAAATAGCTTTAATTTAAAAAATACTCTGTATCTTCTCCCCAGAGCTGGCTGAGTTTAGCACAGTTTTTGCGTTTTGGCAAGGGTACGGAGGTATTAATTATATGGAACAACAACATTGCAATCACTTGTTTTCTTGATTTTTCGTTGTATTATACACTTCCTATCATTATAAATAAGAAATATGCTAACACCACAGGGACAACCACAGGAAGCATCAGCGCTTCAAAAAGCTACCGAGAAAGTAGTGGGTGCCGTTTTTCCGGACGATCAAAGACTGAATCGAATGATAACAATCACTCCGATACGAAAAGATCTTGAAAAATTACTGAATTTTTTAGCTGTAAATCCGGCCCAACCCCTGGTGGTTTTAATTCCCGGCCCGCTACGGGAAACTATAGAAAAAGAACCTCTGTTAGCTCAACTTTTGAGATTCCCAAATGTCAGGACCGCACCGGTTCACAGGTTTGTCGCTGAGGCTTCACTTTTCTATACACGGCCCAAAACCGTACTTGGTAAAGATGTATCAAAAATCGCATTGGACAGGACTCTCAGCGTAATAAGGCATGATCTCAGACATGTACTTGAGGGATCTTCCCCAAGAAAAGATCAGCTCCTTGCCAGAGCCAGAAAAGAGGCAGGTCTTAAGGGTTCGGATGATGAACTTATTGAGCAAATCATGACACCTGACGCTCCGGTTGAGGTGGATGAGTTTTTTGAATTGAACGCGGCATGTGTCGACTGGGAGGGCACTCTTATGAAAGATGGGAAATTTAACAAGGGACAACTGTCACAGGCCCGAACGGAAGCCAAGAAAAGAAACCTTCCACTGATAATCTGGACCGGAGCAAATCCGAACGGAGTTTATAAAGAATTGCAGAAATCGGGAATCACGAACGTGGATGTTTGCAGCAAGCAGGATTGCAGAGGCCTGCGCGCCGCTCTTGCGATTGATGACACGGATCTGGTAATTCTAAAGAAAGAGTTCGGATTGGACGCGAGGGAGTTTATTATGGCCTAGTTTCTCAGTCGTTCCTGTTGTTGTCCACCATGCAATAGACTTTGTGTGATTCTTTGCGTTCGAGCAGGTATGAAACAAGGATGTATCCGCCGGTAAGGAAAGGGACAATAAGGAAGGTCCAGTTCATTTCAAGGAAGATGTTGAAGACGGCGTGCAGACTTATGGCTATTATAAGCCCTTCCGTGATTTTCTCGTGGTGGAAGAGGACGTTCTTTTTAAAATGGAATATTTGGGAGATGATTCTGATGATCGGCCATCTTTTGCGATTATGCTTGTCCTGCATTTCCTGTGTGGCGAACAGCGCCATGCCGTAATAGTAGCCGAGAACGCCGGAAAACATGATGTGGGCGAAAGTGGAGAATAGTGAGCGGAAAATGAACGGGTATACGATCCCGTCAACGCCACGAGCCTCCATAATGTGGTAAAAATAGAGGATATTTTCCAGGAAGGCGAACCCGAGCGCGGCCATTACGGCCATTTCTATTGCGTCATCTATAGAGCAGATGCGCTTTTTGTCTGTAGTTTTTACGGCCAGCAGTTTGGCGATTTCTTCAATCACTCCTACAAGCATGAAGGTGACGATGACGTTCAATGGAAGTATCTGGAACGATGAAAAGCCGATAATGTCGGCACCGAGGTTTTTTGTGTACTGGAAGGCGTTTATCCAGGGAAAGTACTGCCAGAGGTATTTATATAGGAGTAAAGGCGTAACAAATACGGCGCCGGCCACGAAAGTCTGGAAGAGCATTTTTTTTTGGCCGACCTGTTTTTTCCAGAATATGTAGCCCCAGATGCAGGCCGGTATTATGGCCAATGCAAGCGCCAGGGCGAATTTGAAAATGTTTTCTGCGTACATTTGTTTTTGTTTTGGTTTCAGTCAGCTCCGTGTGTATTATAACATTTTTCTTGAGGTGTGACTATGGCGGGGTGAAATCATTTGTAAATGTCGCCCCTTGCACCGGCTTTGAAGAAGATAATCATTGCTTCGGCGGGTCGTATTTCATACAAAAACCTGTATTTACCTATTCTCAAGCGATAGCATGCTTTAAGGCCTATAAGCGGTTTGATATCCAGGGTTCTGGTCATGGGATTTCGGCATAATATCGTCAATTTATCCTGAAAATTAATTAGAAATTCACGATTCTGCTTTTTCAGGAATTTCTGCACCTGATCGTGGAATATGTAATTATGCATTTTTCTTTTTAATCAGGTCCTGCATGAATTTTCGGCCGTCCGTGAAATTCTTTTTGTTTTTCTTGTAATCCGCCATGGCGCGGCGGTAGGCTTTTATTTCTGACGCCGTAGGCACAACATCAGCTTCCTCAAGCGTAAAATCGTCATCTATGGGTTTAACTTCAAAGGCGGGTTTTGAATGGACCAGTACAATGTATTTAACATTATTTTTCCTGGCCTCTTTCCATAGCGTGGTTATGTTATTCCTGTATTCCCTGATGTTTATGATTTTGGTAGTCATTTTGTGTACATTATTGTGTATGCATTTGTGTACACTATTGTATATTATTTTTGATCTGCCGTCAAACTGGACTTCTGTTATAGCAAAACAATATTAAGAAAATATAAATTTCTTATTAATTGCTCAATATTCAGAAATTCCGATCTGCGCGCCGGGCACGTTTTCTTCCAGGTGGGTGGCTGTGATAATTGTCTGGTAGCCTTTTATGCTGTTTAGTAGCATGCGTTGGCGGGTTTGGTCGAGTTCGGAAAATACGTCGTCCAGGAGAAGAATTGGTTTTTCGCCGGTTTTTTCTTCGTAGTAATTTAGTTCCAGGAGTTTTACGGCCAGGAGCAGGGAGCGGTACTCCCCGCGAGACGCGTGAGCGGCGAGCGGGCGGCCGTTCAGGCGGAATTCCAGATCGTCACGGTGAGGCCCGACGGTGGTGAACTGGGCGTTTATGTCTTTTTCGCGAGAGTTTTTCAGGGCCTGCGCAAGGGTTTCGTGGCCGTCCAGCGAGGGCCGGTAGATTACCTCCACATTATCTTTATTTTGCGATATCCGGCTGTAGACTTCGGATATTTCCTTGCTAAGATATTGTCCGGTTGCGCGCCTTTGAGAGATTAGAATTTCTCCCTGCGCTGCAAGCTGCTGATCCCAGATGTCCAGATCCTGACGCTGCGCGATGCCTTCTTTTATGCTTTTTAAAAGTGAGTTGCGTTGTTTCAGGATTCTTCTGTATGCGCGCAGGGCCGCGTAGTATGCCGGATTCACCTGTACGTTAAGGATGTCCAGGTAGCGGCGGCGTAGATCGGGGCCAAGGTAAAGCATATTCAGGTCCTCCGGATGGAAGAAAACTATCTGGCAGTTGCCAATGAAATTAATGCTGCCTGTTTTTACTCCGTTTATTTTAAGCGATCTAACGGGTTGCGGCGGGTTGCCGAGGAATATTTCCAGTTCCTTTGCGCCATCCGCTTCCGTGAAACGGCCTGTTACGCGACAATATTCGTCCCCCCATCGGATTAGTTCATTCTGCGCCGCCGCGCGGAATGATTTTGTTAACGCTAAAAGGTAAATCGCTTCCAGAATATTTGTTTTCCCCTGCGCGTTCGGTCCTATTATGGTTGTGATGTTTTCCTCATCTTTAAAATTCATGTTGAGCGTTTCGTAGTTGCGGTATTTCTCCAGTTTTAGGCTCTGTAATCGCATTTTTTTGTGGTATAATGATTGGAATACATTATTTACTCTTATGTCGCGCACTCATCACCTGGAAAAGGCAGCCAGATACATGCTTACGGGCATTGCAAAGGCTAAACCCGATGATACCGTGAAAGATGTTCTGAATCGATTATATGCTCCTACGCCTAAAATCGATACCCTGGATTATGTTTTTGTTGTTGACGACGCCGGGACTTTACTTGGAACGGTTTCTTTGAAGGATCTTATTAATAAGCCGTTTAAGAAGAAGATGTCACAAATAATGTCTCGCAAATTGTTCTATGCTCATCCGGATACCGACCAGGAGCATGTTGCTCTGATAGCTCTAAGACACCGCATTAAAGCCGTTCCAGTTGTGGACGCGCAGAAAAAGCTTCTCGGCTCTATTCCGCCGCGCATGATTTTTGACATTCTTCATATGGAGCACACGGAAGATATGTTGCGGCTGGCCGGTCTTAGCGCATCCGGTCCCGGGATGCGCGGCGCTATTAGATCCGGCATAGTCAGGATGTCTATGTTGCGGCTGCCTTCGCTTGTTATAGGTATTATTGGAGGACTTGCTGCTACTTCCGTTGTTGAGACTTTTCAAAGTTCGCTTGAGAGTGAGATTCTGCTGGCGTTTTTTATTCCCCTGATTCTTTATTTAAGTTCAGCCGCAGCCTCGCAGACCGGTACTATTTTGGTACGCACACTTGCAACGGAACGGGTAAATATTAGGAAATATATTGTTAGAGAGCTGACGATTGGAGTCACTATTGCGACGTTAATAGGATCCATTATTTTCCTAATAATTAATTTCTGGCACAGGTCTTTTCTTGTAGCGCTTTCAATAGGTTTGTCTCTTTTTATTTCAATTTCTTTCGCCACGGTTTTAGGGCTTTTTATCCCCTGTATGCTGCAAAAATTCAAGAAGGATCCCGCTGTTTCCGGTGGTCCTATTATTACCGTTATGGAAGATATTATTGCGCTGGTTATTTATTTTTCGGTTGCTTCGATAATTTTGATCTAAGGAACGGTAAGGCTTGTCGCACCTTCTCGGGGAAATTGTGTTTGCTTCGCAAACTTCGCTGCTCTATTATTAGCGTGCTTACGCACGCTTGAGTTCGCTTACGCTCACTCTTATGGCAAAAAAAGTTAGACAGGAAGTTATGCGCAGCAGTGACCTTGAACTGGATCACATGCGCCATTCGTGCTCCCATATGCTGGCGCAGGCGGTTCTGGAAATGTTTCCCGACGCCAAACTCGGCATCGGACCCACGACTGACGACGGCTTTTATTACGATTTTGATCTGCCCAGAACCCTGATCCCCGAAGATCTGGATCTTTTACAGGAAAAAATGGAGCGCATCTCCAAGGAAAAGCAGACTTTCAGGCGCATCGAATCCAAAGTGGAAAAAGCGATCGATTTCTATAAAAAGGTGAAGCAGCCGTATAAAGTTGATCTTATTGAAGGTCTGAAGAAAGAGGGTGAAAAAGTGATTACGTTTTACGAAAACATCGACAATGACGGCACGTTGAAATTTTCCGACCTTTGCCGCGGCGGACACAGCGAGGATACGGGCAAAACCGGAGCTTTCAAGCTAACCAAAATTGCCGGCGCGTACTGGCGGGGGGATGAGAAACAGCCCATGCTGCAGCGCATTTACGGTATCTGCTTTAAGGACGGCAAAGCTTTGCGCACTCACCTTGCCATGATGGAGGAAGCCAAAAAGCGCGACCACCGCAAGCTTGGGCAGGAGCTGGATTTGTTTGTTTTCAGCGATCTTGTGGGAGCCGGACTGCCTTTGTGGACGCCGAAAGGCACGGTTATCAGAAATATTTTGGACGATTATGTGTGGGCGCTTAGGAAGGAGCGCGGGTATGAAAAGGTGACTATCCCGCATATTACAAAGAAGGATCTTTATGAAACGAGCGGCCACTGGCAGAAATTCGCCGATGATCTTTTCCG
>JAHJEW010000016.1 GCA_018825335.1 Patescibacteria group bacterium
AACAGATTTAGCTCTTCGTCATCTATTTTTTTAAAGCGTTCTTTGTAGATTTCGCGGCTTAATTCCATGATTTTCTCAAGATTTGTCCGCTTGAGCGCCGATACGAACAGAATTGGCGCCCATGGGAGAAAATCGAATCTTCTGCGAAGGATGGAGATGGTTTTTTGTTCATCGTTTTGCCTTTCCTCCATTAGATCCACCTTATTTACGACGAGGATAATCCCTTTTCCCGCTTCCTGAATATACGAAGAAATGTGTTGGTCCTGTTTTCGAATTCCTTCGCTGTAGTCCAGTATAAGACAAACAATGTCGGAGCGTTCAATGGCTTCAAGAGAGCGGAATGAGCTGAGTTTTTCCAGTCCACGTTCTATTTTTCCTCTTCTACGCAGGCCGGCTGTGTCGATTAAATTGTATTTTTGATCTTCCCATGCAACTTCTGTGTCAATTGCGTCACGGGTAGTGCCGGGAATTTCGGAAACAATTACTTTTTCTTTCCCAAGCAAGGCGTTAACGAGTGAAGATTTGCCTACATTTGGTTTTCCCAGAAAACAGATGTTAATGGTTTCCTTTGAGCGGGATTGTTCCTCATTTGAAATGGCATGCCATCCTTGTTTTAATAGGATATCTTCGGCTTCGTCCGTAATAGAGGAAATGCCAATATTGTGGTAGGCGGAAATTTCCAGCGGCTCGCCGAAACCAAGTTTGTATGTATCGATGATGTTGTCATTAGCGCTTTTGTTGTCGATTTTATTTGCTATGAAGATTATTTTTTTCTTCGCTTTGCGGAGTTTTTCGGCCGCTTTATGGTCTTCAATAGTTAGTCCTTCCTTTGCATCCACAACAAAGAAAATAAGATCGGCTTCGTCGATGGCCAGATCGACTTGGGTTTGGACATCTGCCTCTATGCTATCTTTTTTCCCGTATTCCAGACCGCCGGTATCTACCAATACAACAGTCAGGCTGTTAAATTCAGCCCGAAAATAAATGCGGTCGCGGGTTGTCCCGGCTATTTCAGACGTTATGGCGTAGCGTTGATTTATTAGTCTGTTAAAAAGGCTGGATTTGCCCACGTTGGGTTTTCCCACGATAGCGACAATCGGAAGTCCCGTGTTGATTTGTTTATTTAAAGTCATTTTTCAGATTTAGGCGAGCATTATACTACTATTCTGGGCGCCCGAATACAATTCTGTTATAATGCAGTTAAATTTATATTTTTTGTTTGTATGTACAAGAGATTATTGGTTTCGATTTTGGCAGGTTTCAGTTTCATGGGATTAACTGCATTGCCAGCGCAAGCGCAGTTTACATTGCTTCCCAAGGCGCCAGAGGGTACGGATTGTAAGGCTATATTGGATGAATTTGAGGTAAATGGTGTTATTACTACTCCAGCTGATATTGCTTATTCTGAATATCAGAAAACGTATGCTTCATATCAGAAGATTGCAGAGGATCCGCAAATTAGTGCCTATTTAGAGGGTTGCAAATTAAGCTCGAGTCCTGATGCTGATTGTCAGGCAGCCCAGGCAAAGCTTGATGCAGCTGAGAAAGAAAAAAATGAAGCTATGCAAAAGTCTCTTGATGAGATGAGTAAGAAATCAGCAGATCCACTTCTTGGCTGCGCAATAAAAACCGGGCGCATTTCGCTTCAGATGATCCCTTTTTTTATAAAATACATAGCTAATTATCTTCTAAGCATTGTTGGTATCCTGGCGGTTCTTTTTATTGTAATCGGCGGCTATATGTATATTTACGGTGGTCTTACGGAAAATAAAGACAGGGGGAAGAAGTATATTTATCATGCTCTTTTGGGTATGGCGATTGCGCTTTTGTCGTGGGTGATTGTAACAATAATTATTGCGGCTGTTACTTCTCCTCCAACCTAATATCTTAAATTTTATGACAAAAAAAAAGGATCGGGTCTCAGAATATCTTTGACGGAATGGTTTTCCGGGGTAGGAAATGCTTTAAAGAAGCTGAAGAAGGAGCAATCTTTTATGAGTGCCGCTGTGCCTCATATTGGAAAAAAAGAAAATAAAGAAACGATGCTTGTTGATATATCGTCCATTAGTGTGGCAAAGGGTGCGGGTGTAGTACTTTTAATTTTGCTGCTTTTCTATTTCTTATATAACATTAGCGGAATTCTGCTTATATTCTTTATTTCCTTTCTTTTTGCGGGGGCGCTTGATCCTGTGATTGATAAAATGGAAGAATGGAAACTGCCGCGACCGCTTAGTATGTTGTTTGTTTATGTGCTTTTGTTTATTTTTATGGGCTTTTTTGTGACGCAGGTTGTTACTTTGCTTGCGGATCAGGTTATTGGTATTGCACAAAGTGTCGGGCATTTTGTTTCCGATGGTGGAAACGCATGGTTGGCCAATTTACCCTTTGGTCGGCAACTACAGCCTTATTTTGAGCAATTTGCTGCTACTGTAGACGTTCAGGCTGCCGCGGCGCAGCTGCAAAATGCTTTTCAGATTCTTTCAACACAGCTTGTTTCTCTTTCTTTTGGTTTGTTCAATTTTCTGATCGTGTTGGTTTTGACGTTTTTTATGGTGGTGGAGGAAAAATCGATAGAAGGCTTTTTTCAGGCGATTTTCCCCGCAAGGTACGGAGAATATATTTCAACACGCATGGTTGCTGTAAAGGACCAGATCGGGCTTTGGCTTAGAGGACAGTTACTTCTTTCGATTATTGCAGGTGTCATAAGTTATATTGTTCTTGCACCGATGGGTGTCAATTACGCTTTAACGCTGGCCTTTATTGCCGGTATTGCAATGGTTGTTCCGGTTGTAGGCAGGTTCTTCGCGTGGGTTGTGACTTTCCCGATAGTTTTTAATCAGTCTCCTTCTTTGGCTCTATGGATGAGTATTTTTTATTTAATTATTCAGCAGTTTGAGAATAATTTGATTGTTCCTTACGTTATGAATAAGGCGGTCGGTTTAAATCCGATTGTTATAATTTTCGCGCTTATGGTTGGAGGACAATATCTGGGTGTTCTGGGCTTTATACTTGCGATACCTATTGCTACAACTCTTGCTATTTTTATTCGGGATTTTGCAAAGAAAGGGAAAATGTAGTTAATGTTTCTTTGGCGCATTTTTCCCAGGAGAATTTGGTCACTTGTTTTTTCATTGATAATTGAAGTTTTCTGCGATTTTTAAGTATAAGAGTTTTATTCATAGCGGCCGCAATTTCATCGGGCTTTAGAGGGTTTATCAAAATAGCGGCTTTACCTGTCACTTCAGGAATTGATGAAGTGTTTGAAGATATAATAGGTACTCCGCACCGCATCGCTTCAAGAAGGGGAAGTCCGAATCCTTCCAAAATGGAGGGATAAATGAATGCCGAAGCCATTGAATAAAGGGTTGCCTTGTCCTTTTGCGATATAAAACCGGGGAAATGAATGTTTGGATTATTTTGACTATGAATTTTTGAAAAGATTTTATGATTGGTTTTACCGGCGATTACCAGTTGATAATCTTTATATTTCGGAAATTTTTCGATGAAAATTTTAAAACCTTTAATAAGATTGGGGATGTTTTTTCTTGGTTCAATCGTAGAAAGGAAAAGGAAAAAATTATCCGGAAGTTTGTATTTAGCCTTAATTTCAGCGATTTTGCCTTGCTCTATTTGATCGGAAAAATTTGGCTCAACTCCCTCGTGGATGACAATTATTTTCGCGGGATTAATAGAATAGGTTTTGACTATGTCTTTTTTTGTAAAATTTGATACGGCTATGATTTTCGTGGATTCATGTATTTCTCTCGCAGCATTAAGCATTTTGAACCAAATACGGCTCTTTAAAGAGAAAAACTTCGGGAAATGTTTAAAAGCAAGATCGTGAATTGTTGTTATTTTTATTGTTTTTGAACTTATGGGTGCTGGACGTAGATCGGGGGCAAAAAAAATGTCAGGCTGAAGGCCCGTTTGCCTATAAATAAGCCGGTCAAGTCTTGGATATCTTAAGAAAATCAATAGCAGGTTGAAGATTTTATTTGGGTATTTTGTATGGACAATAAGGTGTTTTTCGGAGCTTGGGTTTTCACTTATGATCTTGATAACGGATTTGATTAGTGAGGATTCATTATGTGTAGAATTAAGAAAAAAAACGTACCTGTTTCTATGGTCGACTTTAAGAAGATTTTTAAGTAAATGAGTGATGTACATTTCCACTCCACTCGTTTTTCCACCAAGTAAAGGGCGTAAATCGATTGCGATAACCATTTTTAATTCCGAAATATGGATTCACGAAAATATGCCAGCGCTATAGCCAGCGCCAGACCTAAAATTGTACCAATGGCTGCAATGATAAAGATTTTGTTTTTTTCTTCGGTTACGGAATAATCTGAAATTGCGAGCCTGAAATTGCCTTTTACAGCCTGGTTGTACACAGAAACCTCTTTTATAAGCTCGGAAATTACGGTGGAGGCTATTTTATCGGCATCGTCGTTGCTGTGGGCGGAGAATGTTATTACGATATTTTGTTTTTCCTGTTTATGTGCGGATAGCCCAAAATCCAGCTTTGTTTGCTTTTTTATTCTGTCTATTAAAGCGGGATTTTTCATCCAGCCCTGTATTGTTTCAGTAAACTGGTCTGCGGCCCGGACGTCGTCGTAGCTGCCGGTAGTGTCTGTTTGCTGTATTCCTACGCTAATGAAAATTGTTGCATCATAATTCCCAGGACTTTTAACTAATGCATAGAGGGTTGTTGCCATACCGGCAAGTACCGTTATGCTTATGATAGCGGCAAGGTGTTTTCTTAATAATTTGAGGTGCAAAATTAGTTTCATCATAATAATGTTATGTTGTTTTTTGCCAATCGTTCCATTTTTTTTCTATAAGTTGAAATATTTCTTTTTGAAATTTTTCTTCAGTAAAATCTTGTGCGTGTTTTTGGATGTTCTTATGGTTAAATCTAATGGTAGCCCGTTTCTGGATTGCACGTTTGAGTGAATACGGTGTTTGTTTGTTAAAAAGGACTCCTGTTTTTTTATCAATAATTGTTTCAAGTGCTCCTCCCTGTGCGTAAGCGATAACTGGGCATCCGCAGGCCATGGCTTCAAGAGGAATTATGCCGAAATCTTCAACCTGTGGAAATATAAGAGCCTTGGCTTTGCCGTAAAGATTTTTTAGCTCCTCATCGCTTACAAATCCCAAAAATTCAATATTTTCTTTAGCTGATGCTTTAAGTTTCGCTTCGGATACGCCTGTTCCCACAATTTTCAGTGGCAGGCCGGTTTGATTAAACGTTTCAACAAGGAGATCAAATCTTTTGTATGGTGTAAGTCTTCCGACTGCAAGGTAATAGTCCTCTTTTTTCCCAACGTCTTCTTCGCCATATTTATTACTGTCAAAGAAAGGATAAATGACTGTTGAGGGTCTGCGATAGTATTTATATATTCTTTGTTGAATGTGTTTTGAATTTGCGACAAAGTAGTCAACGCGGTCGGCGCTTAGACGGTCCCACATTCTTATTTTGTGCATGAACCAGGGCGCGATTTTTTTCAGGATCGGGTTCATATCGTACTCTTTAATGTAATTGATACTGTTTTCCCAGGCGTAGCGCATGGGTGAGTGGCAATAGCAAATGTGTAAAGTTTCAGGCCTTGTTATTACGCCCTTGGAGCATGAATGGGAGCTTGAAATAACGATATCGTATTCGTTAAGGTTCATTTTCTCAAATGCTCTGGGCATAAGGCTCAGATAAAGCTGATGTCTGTTTTTGGCAAATGGAAGTTTTTGAAGTCCGGAAGTAATAATTGTGGCGTCATCGAATCCCTTTACTTTTTCGGGATTGTAAATTGCGGTGTAAATGGGGGCCCGCGGAAACATTTTATGGAGGGAGAGGATTATTTTTTCCGCTCCACCGGAAGTTGTAAGCCAGTCGCAAACGATTGCTATTTTTGCATTTCGTATCATCGGGGTGCAGAAAAATTACTTAGGCATCATACCTAAAAAGTATACATTTAGCCATATTTATTGGCCCAGATGCAGATTGAATGTATCAGATTCCTTTTTGGGCTTTTCTTCAGATGAAGGCTTTGTCAACTCGATTATTTGTTGAGGCTTCTTTGACAGCTCGGTTTTTTCATTTACCAGTGAGCTTATTGATGATTTTTCTTTATCTGGGAATATGTTTTTCAAAATTTTCCCATAAGCGGATTTTTGATCGATTTTGTCGAGAGCTTTTGCTTTAAAGAGCTGAATTATTTTATTGTCGGGATCCCGCTGCATTAATCTTTCACAAATGTGAATGACGTCAACGTATCTTTTATCGTTGAACCACATACCCAAAAGTTCCACTACAACATCCTGATCTTTCTTGGCCATGGTGGATGCTCTTTGTTCGGATACGTCTGTTACAAGTATCAATTTTCCGGATTTTTGCTTAAGTTTATATAATAGGAGCGAAAATCCACAAATTATAAATATAACAACCGGTAAAATCTGGTTGAATTGAAGCAGAAAATTGAATGTAGCATGAAGAGCTATAGCAATGCCAAGCCCTTTTAATATGGTAATTTCTTTAATTGCCTGAAGTCTTGGCATATTCATTATGCTGCCAAGGAAATTTGCAAATCGTTGCTTTTTGCCCATCCATTTTGTCTGCTCGGTTATATTCAAGGAAAATTTGGCAATGCCGTAATAGTAGCCGAAAAACCCTGAAAAAAGGAGATGTGCAGTGGTTGTAAAAATTGATCTGAAGAGATAAGGAACGATCAGTTGTTGAATTCCAAGCTGGGTATAAATGGCATATATATAGAAAATGTTTTCAGCGAATGCAAAACCAAGTGCCCCAATAAGGCTGTAATGAATTGAATCATTTATTGTCTGAATAAGCAGGTATTTACGGTCAACTAATCGAAGGACGGCTTGCTTGACGATCTCTTCAACAATTCCAACAGATATAAACAGTAAGATGTAATTGGCATTTTGGTTGTGAATTTGGCTTTGAAGAAACTCAAGTATATTGAATTGAGGAAAAAGGTCTACGAAATATTGCAAAATGAATACCGGGACTACGGAAAATATGCTCAGAGAAAAAATAATAATCTGAATACTTTTTCTCTTGCCTTTTTTAAGTAAAAAGCTTAACCAAATGGCCGCCGGTACAAGGGCCAGGGCTCCAGAAAATATGTAGAGTATGCCCTGATTTTCCATTACGGTTTATATTAGCTTGCCGCTCCGCCTTCAGCGGGCTTTTGAAGTAAGGCCAGCTTGGCTTCGTCGAGAGTGGTGTAACAGTTAATCAGCTGAGTAAGACCAACAACCTGAAGGATGTCCAGAATATTGCTTCTGGTTTTGGCGACAACGATTTTTCCGCCCCCTTCTGTAATTTTTCCGTACCAGTCGGTTAAGTAGCCAATTGACTTACTGTTCATGTATTCCAGTTCCTCGAAATCGAAAAGCAAAAAAAGATTTTGCGGATTTTTTTCAATAAGTTCGTATATTGTTTTTGCTTTTTCATCCACGTTGCTTTCGTCCAGCTGTCCCTGAAATTTAACAAGTTTTGCGGTTATTCCTTCAGTAGAAACGGGAATGTCTTCAATAGTGATATTAGCTTGAGTCATGTACATTGGGTTATTTGTTGTCTTAAACATTAAGCACCAGATGAGTCGGATTTTCAAGCGGATTTCCAGTTTGCTGCGGGAGATTAGGATCTTTCAGGTATTTTTTTACTCTTGCTTCTATACCACCGGTTTCAGTGTCGCTAAATACAAGTTCGTCTGTCCATTCTGCAACTATCTTCGATAATCCCCTGCCGCGGATACCAATATGGACGTAGTGTGGATCGGTCCTTTCTTTGACGATTCTGTTAAGTTCCGAGGCAGACATTTTAGCTTTGCCTGATCCGGAATCTCTTACGATAATTTCAATGCTTTCTTTAGGATGATTAATGAAAGTTATTACAATGTTATCCCCCTGCTTTGAACCGTGTTCAATAGCGTTATTGCAAAGTTCATCCACAACAGACTGAAATCTGAAGGCCCACTGTTCGGAAAATTCGGTCATGTTGCGGATAAGACCGAGTGTGAAATCACGAATGCCGGATACGAAGTAAGCATTTGTCGGCAGAGTAATGGTGATTTCCATTGGTTTTCCGGATACGACTCTTTCCGGAGTGCCCGCGGGAGGGGCCTGAATTGGTTGACGTTGCTGATTTTCCATAATTATCTAAAAAATCATATTATTTTATCAATTTTTAGCCTTTTTGTCAAAGATGGTTGTGGTGGATATGATCTTTTCCTGATATTTCTTGGATTCATTGAAAATAAGACGAAAAATAGCATGAATAAACCCATTTCTTAGTGATTTTGATTCTACATTATGAGTTAATTTATTCAGGACGTCTTTTTCTCTTTGTTTTTGGACAAGTAAAAGATCATGAGATTTCTTGTATTGGGCGATTTTTTCAATAAAAACAAATCTAGAGACAAGTAATTTGATAATTTGAGAATCAATTTTATCTATTTTTTCGCGGAAAAATACTATTTCGGATTTTTTTCGAGATTTAGTCATATGTTTAATCTTATACTATTTTTGAGATTGATACCAAATCGGCTTGATTAAACATATTTATTATATTAGAGTTGCGATGTTTTATTTCAAGTTTACCTTTTGATTGTGCTGTCCTCCCCGTTTAAAGGGGTTAAGCACAAAGGGATAAGGGTAAATTAACCCCAAGGATATATGGCTAATGATAAGATTCAAGAAATGCTCGATGCAGCAGTGCATTTTGGGCATAAAACGCAAAAGTGGAATCCAAAGATGCGATCTTATATTTATGGTAGCAGAAACGGGATACATTTTATCGATTTATATAAAACAATGGATGCTCTTGAGAAGGCTCAGGAGTTTCTAAAACACGTTGTATCAAACGGAAAAACAGTATTAATGGTCTCGACTAAGCCACAAGCGGCGCAGCTTATTATTGATGCGGCAAATGAAACGAATATGCCATATGTGGTTAATAAATGGATGGGAGGTCTTCTAACCAATTTTTCAACAATGAAGCATAGAATTAGATATTTCAGGAAACTGCGAGATGAGGAGAAAAGCGGTGAGTTTGCCAAGTATACGAAAAAGGAGGCATCGGCTTTAAGAAAGGATATTGTAAAACTTGAAACAGCTCTTGGTGGGGTGAGGGATATGGAAAAACTACCGGATGTTTTGTTTATTGCGGATGTGGTTAGGGATGAAAATGCTTTATATGAAGCCAGAAAATTAAAAATTCCTGTTGTAGCGATTGTTGACACGAATTCTGACCCGGATGGAATAGATTATCCCATCCCAGGTAATGACGATGCAATAAAGTCCCTTACCTATTTGATTAGTGCAGTTAAGAGTGCTATTTTAATTGGGAAAAGTTTTAAATAAGGTAATTTTTGAAATATGGAAGATACACAAAATGAAAACACACAAAATCAGGAGGAAAAGCAGTCCATGCCTGAAAGTACCGAAATTTTAGGGGCGGGAGCTACTCCGCCTGAAGTTCCACAACCTGAATCTTCAAAACCTATGGAAGTAAAAATGCCGGAAATATTAAAGGCGGCAAAAGAGCAGCCAAAAACAACATCTGAGGAAAAGATATGGGCTTTGTTGTCATATATTCCGTTTGTGGCACTTGTCTCTCTTGTTATGAAACCTGAAAGTAATTATGTGAAATTGCATGGTAGACAGGGTTTATTGCTTTTCATGATATTTTTTGGTTCGATTTTTGTTTATCTGGTTCCTTTTATTGGTCCTGTTGTTGGAATAATTATTCATTTTGCGGCCATAATTATTGGAATTTTTTCAATGTATCAGGCGTTTATTGGAAACTGGTGGAAAATACCGGTTTTAGGTGATATTGCAGAGATAATTCCGGTTGAAGGTTTAACGAAGGTTGCTCGCGGTGCAATGATGGGAGAAAAGGTTGATGAAGAAAAAAGAAAGATGGAAATGGAAGAGGAAGCTAAAGTGAAAACAGAAAATTTAGAACAACCGGAACAAGAAATAAAGACTGAAGAACAAGGTAATATTGAGACACAGGTATCCGACGAAACGCCGGAGCAGAAAAATTCATAGAATTATTTTTTAATTTTGACTTAAATGTCAGTATCACTTGATCAGATCAAGGAGCTTCGGGAAGCCACTGGTGTGTCTATGATGGTTTGCAAGAAAGCTCTGGAAGAAACTAACGGCAATGCCGAAAAAGCTTTAGATTTTTTAAGAAAAAAAGGTGAGGCGAAAGCTGCGGAAAGAGGGATTCGTTCAACAGGAGAGGGTGTGATTGCCTCGTACATACATTCCAATTCGAAATTGGGAGTGTTGGTAAAGATTGGTTGTGAAACGGATTTTGTTGCGAAAAATGAAGATTTTCAGGCACTTGCAAAAGATATTGCAATGCATGTGGCAGCAATGAATCCTTTAACAGTATCTCCGGACGATGTACCCGAGAATTTAATTGAAAAAGAGCGTGAAATATGGAGAGAACAGCTTATTAATGAGGGTAAAAAAGAGGCAATGCTGGATAATATACTTGCAGGTAAAGAAAAGAAATTCCGTGAGGAAATTTCTTTATTGACTCAACCATTCGTTAAAGATCCCGAAAGAACGGTTGAAAAACTTATTATTGATGCAGTAAATAAGCTCGGAGAGAATATAAAAATTGAAAGTTTCTGCAGGTATTCCGTGTAGTCTTTAGTTGAAATAATGTCTCAATTTGATGCTATCGATGCTGCTGTGGCCGATATAAAGTCCGGCAAAATGGTGGTGATTGTTGATGATGAAGATAGAGAAAATGAGGGTGATTTGGTTATGGCTGCATCGAAGGTTACTGCCGATAGCGTAAATTTCATGGCAAGAGAAGGTCGAGGTCTGATTTGTGTTCCTTTAAGTGAAGAAATTGCGGAAAGGTTGGATTTATTACCGATGGTTTTAAATAATAGCGATAAAAAGAAGACAAATTTTACGGTTTCTGTTGATTTAAAAGAAGGCACGTCTTCGGGAATTTCAATGTCAGATCGTGCAAATACGATTAAAGCTTTAAGTAAATCAGATTCGAAGCCGAATGATTTTAGTAAGCCAGGACATGTTTTTCCTTTAAGGGCAAAAAAAAGTGGTGTTCTGGCACGAGCCGGACACACCGAAGCTGCTGTAGATTTGACAATGATGGCAAATCTTCCACAAGTTGGAGTTATTTGTGAAATTATAAAGGATGATGGGGAGATGGCTCGTTTGCCGGAACTTGTTGAGTTCTGTAAAAAGCATAATCTTAGAATTATCAGTATTCGCGATTTGATAGCATACAAGGGGAATAGGACATTTAACGTTTGTGAAGTGGGAAAAACGGATATTGTTAGATAAGAAAGAATTATGACTTTATGTGAATATTTGAGATATTTCATTTTGCTGGTTTTCGCACCACGCTCATTGAAAACGATGGAATGGAGAATGCTTCGTTTACTTAATAAGGATCGTAAGCGTCATGGACTGGCTCCGGTAAGAATGCATGATGATTTACGCTTAATTGCACGAAGACATAGTAGAGATATGGCTAAAAGGGATTATTTTGATCATGTTAATTTACGGGCAAAATCTCCTGCGGATCGTTTAAAAGAAGCGAGAGTTTCAGAAGTAATATCTGGTGAGAATCTTGCTAAAATAGGAGGATATAGCAATCCTACGCAGTTTGCTGAAGAGGGATTAATGAACAGTCCGGGGCATCGTGCCAATATTTTGAATGCCGGTTATAATGCAGTTGGTATTGGTGTGGTACAAAATGAGCGAAAAGTTTATTTTTTTACGCAAAATTTCGCCCGACGTTCTCTAATTTTTAAAAATAAAATTCCAAAAGTTGTCCATATGAAACGGGGTCTTGGTTTAAATGGATCTACATTATTTAATGTAAAACGCATATTATGTCATATAAAGAAGCCAAAAATAGATACAGTTTTATTTGAACATGTTTTTCTTTTAGAAGATGAAAAGTTTAATTTTACGGTTCAATTTGAAGAGAGCGGTAAATTTGAAATTTGGCTTTATACAGACAGTGGCAAAGGTAATAGATATGTTTTTGCTAATCATTTTGATGTTTTGGTGAAAAAGGGTTGGATATTATAGGATAATTGCAGAGATACATGCTTGTTAGGTGTGCATAATCATGTTATAATAATATGATTATTTAATGCCTATAAAGCATGTTTCGCCATTTTTTACAGAATATTGTTGATATTTCAGTTTCAGAGCTTCCACGCGTAATTTATGGATGGGTTTTAAGATTTTTTTTACGTTTTGGCTTTGTAGTGGGTTGGACGGTTGTGATTGCTGTAGCTGTAACGCGTTTCTCCATTAATACCCTTCCACTGATTTTTATGGTTAATGCTTTTTTCACGATTGTAGGCATGTTGTTTTTTTCGGTATTAATTGATCGTTTGTCCATGAAGCAGGTATTGACACTAAATATTTTTTTCGCTGTTACAACATTATTTGTCGCTTTTTTAGAGTACGACAACGATATTGCTTTTACGGTATTAGCTCTTATAGCGTCAGGAATGTTTTTAACACAGATATCAATAATTCTATCAAGTTATCTTGAGGAATTCTTTTCTCCACTAGAGGCTGAGAGAGTAATTCCGCACATTGAATCGGCTGAAACAATAGGTGGAATATCTGGTGGAATTTTCCTGGCATATTTTGCGTCATCTGTAGTAGGCAGTCATATGCTAATAATTTGGATAATTTGTCTTTTGATATTTCTTTTATTATTATTTTCATTTATGCCATCCGTTCCTTTGTATCTGGAGAAAATTGATAATCAGAGTAAGAGGATGATAAGGAAAAAATTTAGTTGGAATGCTATTGTGAAAAGCACAGAACAGATTAAAAAGATTCCTTTTTTACAGATTTTGTTAACTGTTTTATTTTTCCATTGGATCATTGCACATTTTATCGAATTTCTATATACAAAAGCAGTTGAAGAATCAGTTGTTTCAGCTAACGAATCGGCTCATGAGGCTTCTTTGACATATGGATTGGGTTCGTTATCGATTTTCTTTTATGGATCTGCACTTTTTGTTCAATTGTTCATATCCAGTAGGATAATAAAATCGGTTGGCACTTTTGCCGGTTTTATTATAAATAGCATTGTTACTTTGTTGAGCGCTGTTTCAATGTTGTTCGGTTATGGATATATAACTGCAATATTGGCCCGGAATAATTTTGAAATATCTTCCATCATCCAAAAAAACGCCTATGAATCTTCATATTATGCTTTTAAGTACGGAACTTTAAGATCTATTCGCGAATTTCTTGAAGGTGTTATTTATCCTTTAGCCACCATTGTAGGTACATCACTTATATTGGGGATTCAGACTTTTTTTCTTGAGAATCATTTTATGTACGTTGTTCCTTTTATGTTGTTGTTTTTGACTATTATAATGTCAATATTCTCTTTTCAGCTGCAAAGTAAATATACAGATCTTACTTTGAAAAATCTTTATTCTTCTATACCAATAGCACGTCATCATGCAATTGAGATTATTTCGCAAAAAGGTCATCAAAAATCTTTTGAGAGTTTACGTAAGTTATACAAAATGAACGATAATTTTGAAATTAGAAAGAAGATAATAATGTCTATGGGCTATTTGGGTAATATCAGTGCGGTCAACTTTATTTTAAAAATTATTGTGGATCGTGATGAGCGATATTATCGTGTTGCACTGGAAGCAATTGAAAAATTGGGTGGATCTTTGAAAAGAACCAGGATAAGCGAGGATGTTTGCAAAGATGCAAGCTCTGCTATATGCCTATTTATTGATAATCATAGGGATGATGGTTTACGGGGATTGGCAATTAGAGCTTTGTCGCGCTACAATCCGCATTCTCTTGTTAAATACCTTAATTCCAATGACACCGTGTTACAGGCGGAGGCTGCGGTAGCGCTTTGGGAAATGAATTTATATAGAAAAAAAATAAAGAGAATGATCCAACTTATAATTGAGGGTAAGGACATCGATTCTTACAGGAAAATGGCAAGAATGATTGGAGGCATCAGGCTTGGTGGAATGCTTAAAAAGATGACGGGGTTCGGGAATTCATCCAATCCGGAATTGCGTCTGTTGGCATATTTCAGTTTTCTGAAGTCAAATAAATTCAGATATTTGCCAGATCTTATAAATTTACTTTTGTATGGAAATGAAGTAACCTTTAGAAAAGGAATTGAGCTTGTTCATTGTTTGAATATTGGGCAAAAAAGAAAGATACTTCATTCTTTAATGCCCATCGGGCAGCTCGAAAATCTACCCGATACGGAAGAAGGCAGAAGAATGTTCAGACGTATGAGGGAGATATATGATGTTTGTGAAGCATATGACGAAAATTCTTATATAAATTTTCTTTCGCCTCGTTTCCAGGAGGTGCAATCAGTTACATAATCAAAATTAACATGAACGATTATTTACCTTCCATAACAGTTAATATTCAGCCAGGTGATGATAATGCATCATATAAAGTTGTTTCTTTTACCGGGAATCTAGATAAAGCGGGGCTTGAAAGTGTAAGGACCAAGGTTGAAGAAGTTATTGATACTGTTAAAAGTGAAAAATTTGTAGTTTTTGATTTTAAAAATCTTGAGTTTATAAACAGTGAAAGTATTGGTTTTCTTTTGATGCTACATACTCGTTTGGTGAAAAAAGGAGCTAAGTTAGTTATTGTCCATGCAATAGATCATGTTAAAGATGTATTGGACGTTATTGGAATGTTAAAGATTATTGAATATTATCCAACACTTGAGGAATTTAGGTTAAGCTTGTAATTGTGATAATATGCTTCCTTTTGTAAAAAGTAGCGTTGTTAAGAGGGCATTCGTTTATTTTGCCGTTTTTACTTTGGTTGTTGTTCTTAGTGCATATTTAATGATATCAGTTGATCAAAGAGTTATGCCGACAGAATATTTTTTTGGCACATTGCTTTTTTTTGTTATTTGTTTTATTGCGGTATTTTATTTTGAAGTTGGTCGTCCTTTAAAAATTATTTTAATTCAAATGAAAGCCCTATTGACCGGGAAGAGATATAAAAGAATTTATACTAACAGAATGGATGAGATTGGTATAATTGCTCATTTTTTCAATGAGGTAACAAAAAGCTTCGAAAAGGTGTCTATGGATATAAAAGAAGGTAAAAGAATGCTAAGTGAACTTGAGATTGCAAGCCAGATTCAAAAAGATATTTTGCCTCCTGAATGTCCAAAGGTGCCAGGTTTAACAATTGTAGCAAAAAATCGTCCGGCTGTAGAACTGGGCGGAGACAGTTTTGATTTTATTACCAAGGGTGACAATACTTTTATTTATGTGGGTGATGTGACCGGGCATGGCGTGCCCGCTGCTATTGTTATGACTATGGTAAATACGCTGATTCATACTTTTGTCGATGTTTACGATAATTCATATGATGTGCTGGTTAATACAAATAAACAGTTAAAGACCCGGATCAAGTCGACTATGTTTATGACTCTTTTGATGTTGAGGTGGAACAGTTTGTCAAAAAAAATGACTTATGTTGGTGCCGGTCATGAACATTTATTAATTTACAGAGCTAAAGCGGGAAAATGTGAAATGCGACAGTCCGGTGGGATAGCTCTTGGGATGGTGCCGGACAATAGTAAGCTTATTAAAGAAATGGATATTGATTTGGATGAGGGTGATGTTGTTGTTCTTTATACTGATGGCGTAACTGAAGGAAGAAATATGGCGGGAGAATTATATGGAATTGACAGATTGAAGGAATCTGTAGAGCAATTTGCAAATGAATATGGTCCCGAGGGAATTGTTAATCATGTTGCACAGAATTATTCAAATTTCGTGGAGAATCATATACAAGATGATGATGTTACTTTAATCGCCGTTCAGATAATGGGAGAAAATCTTAAAGGGGAATTGGGTTCCTCCAGTTTACTGTCGACAGCCTGGAGTGGTGAATCTACTGCAAAAAAATAAAACATATGTTTACGGAGGATTTTGATTTTATTTTGCCGGATAATTTGATAGCGAGTGAGCCGAAATCTCCACGTGATGCATGCAGGCTGATGGTTATTGAAAGGTCATCTGGTAGAATCGGCCACAAGTATTTTTATCAGCTTGAAAATATCCTTGAAAAGGGCGATGTGCTTGTTTTTAATGATTCAAAGGTTATTCCGGCCAGAATAATACTTCCATACAAAGAACGTTATGTGGAAATTTTTTTAATAAAACGTGTAAATGAAACGGATTGGTTTGCTATGGTAAGGCCGGGAAAGTTTTTTCGACCTGGTTTCGTCTTATTGGTAGGTGAAGGGCTTAAAGTAAGTGTGGTTTCGGTGCTTGATGATGGGCAGAGAATAGTGCGTTTTTCAGATGGGGTGGAATTACAGGAACAGGTAATTAGGAATGTCGGGAAGACTCCATTCCCTCCATATATAAAGAAAACGACGGCTTCTTTTGAAGATTATCAGACTGTTTTTGCAAAGGACGAGGGAAGTGTGGCTGCACCAACTGCGGGACTTCATTTTACGAAGCGTTTGCTTGAAAAATTACGAAAAAAAGGAGTTTTGCTTGAATTTGTCACTCTTCATATTGGGTTAGGCACTTTTATGCCTATTAAAGCAAAAAAGGTCATGGAACATGTTATGCATTATGAAAATTACTATCTGGATGATAGGACAGCAAATCGGTTATCAGTAGCCAAAAAAGAGGGCCGTCGGATAATAGCGGTTGGTACAACCTCCGTGCGTGTTCTGGAGGATAGTTATGATAAAGAAAAAGGTTTTTTGGCAGGTCAGCGTGAAACTAATCTTTTCATTTATCCCGGATATGAATGGAAGGCAGTTGATGCGCTTATCACAAATTTTCATCTACCAAAAAGTTCCCTATTATTATTAACCTGTGCGTTCGGGGGAACTGAATTAGTTATGCGCTCCTATAAAGAGGCAATTGAACTTGGATACCGTTTCTACAGCTTTGGTGATGCGATGATTATTGTTTAATCAACAAATGTAAGCCATTTTTTGTACTTCGGGAGTTGTCCATGGATGGCTTTTGTGAAAATTTCCTTTAGTTGAAATGTAATTGGTCCAACAGGTTTTTTACCTATTTTTTTATTATTGATTTTGGAGATTGGAGATATTTCTGCGGCTGTTCCTGTGTAAAAAGCTTCATCGGCCTGAAGAAGCTCTTTTTCTCTGATATTTTTTTCCTCTACGGGGATTTTATTATCTTTAGCGATTTCGATAATAGATAAACGAGTGATTCCCGCAAGAATTGTGCCGAGTTTAGGCGTAAGAAGAGTCCCCTTCCTGACAATAAATACATTTTCGCCGGGTCCTTCCGCAAGGAATCCTTTATAATCCATTAATAGAGCTTCATCGTAGCCTTTTTCGTGGATTTCCAGACTTGCAAGAATTGAATTTACGTAATGCCCGCAAATCTTTGCATCGGCATATGTTGTGGCGGGATGAATCCTCATAAAACGGGATATTTTTACTTTTACGGGTTTATCGCCCAGATAAGCTCCCCAAGGCCATAATGCAATTGCGACATTTACTTTACAGCCACGGGGATCAAGACCCATTTTGCCATAGCCAAAATAAATGAGTGGACGTATGTATCCGTCTCTTAGATTGTTGATTTTAATCAATCCGATTATGGCGTCGGCGAGTTCTTTTTTGGTGTATGGCACCTTCATATCAAGCTTCGAAGCTGAATAGAAAAGACGCTCAAGGTGTTCTTTTAGACGGAAGATTGCGGGTCCATTAGGAGTTTCATAAAATCTAATGCCTTCGAAAACTCCCCCACCATAATGAAGGGTGTGAGTAAGGATATGAATTTGTGCTTTTTCCCAAGCCACAAACTTGCCGTCCATCCATATTTTTGAAGCGGTTTCCACTATTTGATTATATCAAAAATCAGGTATTATTTGAAGAACAATATATGACTGAAAGTAGGGCTTCCGGGCTTTACTGTTAAGTTTATTTAGGGTATAATTTAATGATTTATTAATTTTAAAAAAATGGAGGGAATAAATCGTTTCAGAAATGTTTATCTGAGAGGTAAAGCGTCTTTTCTATCGGCAGTTATATTGATGGTTATATTGACACCATTGGTTAAAGCATCGGATTACAGTGTAATCCAGGCATACGGATCGGATACAATAGCTGGGTATAGCACTATTTTAAGTACTTCGAAAATTACACCAAATAGCGATGTTGTAATTATTGTTAAAAAGCCGGACGGATCATTGGTGAATGTTCCATCTAGAACTGACGCAAAAGGTATTGCAAAGGTTGATTTATATGATTATCACACAAGGAAAGCGGGATTATATGAGGTTGCGGCTTATGCCAAAGGACAGCCGGAATCAGGAGCTACATCTTTTTTCAGGGTTTATCCTGATGAAATATCGGTGAATAATTCAACGATAGTGGCGAGATCGACAGTAGCTCTTGCAGATGGTAGCGATCCTGTATATTTGTCTGTTAGTCTAATGGATCAGTATGGAAATGCCTTTGAGGGTCATAATATCAAAGTAATTTCCAGCAGACAGGAGGATTCCATAAAATCTTCAAATTTTTTAACTGATAGTAATGGAAGTGCCAATTTCATTATTTCTTCGGATAAAGCCGGATTATCGGTTTTTTCGGCCATTGATTTAACCTCTGGCATTGTGCTTGAATCGAGGGCTCAGGTGGCTTTCCTGGATGAGAAATCATACATAAATGAAGCTGGAGGTGATTTGATGTCACTGATTCCCGTTGCTTCTGCGCTTAGTGCTGGGCCTTTGAATCATTTTTCAGTATCCGATTTACCATCTTCAATCCAACCAAATCAAAATATATCTTTCAGGGTAACGGCACAGGATCAAAATAATCTTACTGTTGAAAATTATACGGGTACGGTACGTTTTTCAGTGGAGGGAGCGAACAGTGAAAATGTTACTTTACCGGAAGATTATATTTTTAAGGCTGAAGATCTTGGGACACATGAGTTTAGTCTCGGTTTGAAATTCACTACGACAGGCACATATACGGTTGTGGTGACTGATACAAGTAATTTGCTCATTAAGGGAGAAAAATCAGTTATTGTAGGGTCCGGGCAAGGTTCTCAACAGCCAGGAGGTCAATCAGGTTTGCAACCGTCAATTTTATCGCCGGTTGCCGGAAGTTATAGCAATAATGTTCAAAATGTCAGTGGAAGCGCACCTGCCGGATCAAAAATAAAGGTTTTTGATAATGACATGGAAATAGGTTCTGTTCAGGTCGGTTCCAGCGGGTCTTTTACATACCAGACTTCTCCTTTAATAGATGGTGAACATAAATTATATGTGGTAACTGTAGATTCGAATAATACTGTTCTGCAGACATCCGCAACTATAATTTTTAAAATTGATACAACGCCACCAATTGTAGATGAAGTCATAATAGAGCCAATGACCGGAATTTCGATTGGAGAGATAATGAATGTGAGCGTTTTAAGCGAAATAAAACTTTCACAGGCGGCTCTTATTTTTGATTCGGAAATTTTTGAACTTTCGCCGAGTCTTGGGCAGGATGGAGTGTA
>JAHJEW010000017.1 GCA_018825335.1 Patescibacteria group bacterium
AAAATAGAAGAGAGCGGTTACCAAGACCCGGCTTCGGCTGGGTCTTTGGTTTTGGGCGGAATGGGGAGCGGGTGGGGTTGTATTTTGCCTTGCTGCGGATTCCATTTAGGAAATTGTCAACGTCCTCGCCGAGCGTCAAAAGACCCCGCAACCCCTCCCGCATCCTTGGAGGGCGTTTTAGGGAGGGGCAAGGTATTTTTGCTTTAGCTGCGGATTCCTTTTAGGAGATTGTCAACATCCTCGCAGGAACAGCAAAAATACCTTTCCCCTCCCTCTCTCCCGCATCTTTGGAGAGCGTTACATATTGAGGGGTTGTGTTTTGCCTTGCTGCGGATTCCTTTTAGGCTTATTCCTCCCCTTAACTGTCCAAGAAATTAAGGGGAGGCAAGGAGGGGTTATAGTCATATTAACTCCCATAAATAGAAATAACCCCACCTAACCTCCCCTTATAACTTATTAGAATTAAGGGGAGGGATATGAAGTAGAGCGGTTGCCTTTGCTGCGGATTATTTTTTGATAGTGTTTATTGTTTATTGATTATTTGGTTATTGCTATTGCTAACGTCCTCGCCGAGCGGCAAAACACAACCCCACCCGCTCCCGCATCCTTGGAGGGCGTTTCTGGCGGTGGTTGCCTTGCTGCGGATTTCATTTAGGATTTTTTTTCCTCCCCTTAACTGTCCAAAGATTAAGGGGAGGTTAGGAGGGGTTATAGTCTTAACAATCCCGTCCGTCGAAATAACCCCTCCTAACCTCCCCTTATAACTTTTTGAATTAAGGGGAGGGATACGAAGGAAAGCTATTACTTTGCTGCGGATTTATTTCATTGAAAATTGAATATTGAATATTGAAAATTTGTATTTTTTCTCTCTTACTTGTTATCCTTATCCAACTATGACACGACAAACTTCCATTCGTTGGCTAAAAGCCATCTCTTATATCGGCATATATGGCGGGCTGCTCATGCCGCTATTTTTTTGGCCGGTGGTGATTTTTCCATTCGTCTTTTCAAAATTGATATTTTTTCAATTTTCAATCGGCCTGACCTTTCCCGCTTATTTGATACTCGCATGGATTGAGCCTCGATATCGCCCCAAACCGACGATTTTATATGTTTCAATTATCGCTTATTTTATCGCTCTTGGCGCTTCGGTCGTATTTTCAGTCGATCCTTCCCGTTCATGGTGGGGCAATCAGGAGAGGATGAACGGACTTTTCACGTTGTTGCATTTCTTGGCGTGGCTCAGCATGGCGACGGGATTATTGAAAAATTGGGTGAACTGGCGGCGGCTGTTGAATTATCAGATCTGTTTGTCAGTGTTTATGGCGATGGTAGCTTTGTTGCAAAAACCTTTTCCCAATCTGCTCTCATTTCCGGCCGGTGCTCGCGTCGGAGGACTGCTCGACAATCCGATTTACATGGCGTCGTACCAGATTTTCAACTTGTTTTTTATAGCGCTGTTGTTGTTGAAAAAGCCAAGTAAAGGCATGAAGATTTTTTACGGGCTTGTTGCGGTTTTGGACATTGGCGCATTTTTAGCGGCGCAATCGCGCGGAGCATTGTTGGGTTTGGCGGTGGGTGTTTTTGTTTTTGCGGTAGTTTACGGATTTTTGACACCGAGCAAAAAAGCGCGCCGTTTGGTTCTGGCCGGAATCTTGGCCTGTGTAGTTGGCTATGGTTTGCTATTTGCATTTAGAACGACCGATTTTGTCCAGCATTCGGGATTGGCGCGTTTTACAGATTTTACAGCCACAACAAGAACGCGTTTAATTGCTTGGGAAATCGCATGGAAAGGCTTTTTGGAAAAACCAATAACAGGATGGGGTTTTGATTCTTTTCACATCCTCTTCAACCAAAAATACAACCCAGAATCCTTGCGTTTCGGCTATTATGAAACGTGGTTTGACCGCTCGCACAATACAATAATGGATGTGTTGTCAATGACAGGCTTGTTCGGATTGGTAACCTTTGCTGCGATTTTTATCGCTTTGTTCGTATCAGTGTTTAGAGCGAGAAAAAAAGGCTGGCTGGATGTGCCAATAACAAGTGTCTTAGTAGCTTTGCCCGTCGCATATTTTGTTCAAAACCTATTCGTCTTTGACCATCCGGCTGCTTTTTCCATGAGCTATCTGTTGTTTGCATTGGTCATAGCGGCCAGTTCCGGAGAATTCATGGAAAAGGGCGCACCCATTGAAGGCGGTGAAGATAAAAAAACTTCGAATGTGCGGCAGGTGCCATGGATCGCTTTTGGCGTTTTGCAGATCGCGGCTTTGGTTTTGGTGTGGCGTTATTCGATCCAGCCCTTCCGGGCTTCAATGTATTCCATAAAGGCAAATCAAACAATTTCGCAAGGGCAATACGAAGTGTCCTATGATTATGCAAAAAAAGCTTTTGCGACTCCGACGCCGTATTTGGATGAGCAAACTTTTCTACAGTCCAGAAATTTCATAGCTTTAGCCGGCCAGTTGCAAAGCATTCCATTTTGGCGCGAGTGGCATGATTTGATTATCAAGATTTCTGAAAAGCATTTGTCAGAGCATCCAAATAATATGCATCCGCATTTTATCTTTGCAAAGTTTGCGGAAAGCATGGGGTCGCTTGTTCCGGAGGATTTGCAGATTGCGGACCGCGAATATTTAAAGGGGATTGAGTTAAGTCCCAAGCGACAGCAGACGTATTTCAGTTATGCGCGCTTTCTTATCAGCACAGGCAGAAAAGACGAGGCATTGGAATATTTAAAACAGGTTACGTCTTTTGACGAAGAGATAGGAGAGGCGCATTGGATGTTGGGATTGAGTTATATGTTTGATTTTCAAGACGTGGTAAAAGGCGCTGAAGAAGTAATCAAGTCACAAACCGTGTTGGCGCCATACGCTTTGCAAGACGGGCGTGAGGCACTGGCTCTTGCTATGGCATACGACACTGTCGGGGACAAGGAAGGATTGAAAAAGCTGATAGATTTATTGCCGACCTTGCCGCAAGCACAGCTTGAAATATACGTGCAGATCGCAAAAGCCATGGAGGATCAAGGATTGATGGAAGAACGCAATAAAATCATTAACGCATTGATGCGGATCGACAATAATATCAGCGCCAGATTCATGCCGCTCATAACAGGAGATGCCAAAACTATTGACGAATCTTACAGCATGACAGAGGACCTGGCCGGCATTGCCACGACGCCCACGACTGCAACAACAGTCGCGACTTCAAGCGGCGGAAACGGACCGAGACGGTGA
>JAHJEW010000089.1 GCA_018825335.1 Patescibacteria group bacterium
TATCGCATCCCAAATCGATAGTATAACCACCTGAACTGGATTGACCGAATCCTTTGTTTTTCCAGGAAAACACTTGATTGGATATTGCGTAATTCAAGAGTGCATTCTGCTCCGGGGATTCTAGCGTAATAATTCCTTTTGATTCACAGGCTTGAGAGAGAATAGGTAAGGCTCCTCCTACGCAGTTTATAGGATTTGAGCCAGTGACAGTACGCGTCTGTGTTCCATTCGCAGAACAGGGACCCCAATCAGAATATATGTAGGATATACATGCCGGCGTTGTTGTAGCGGCTGGTCTAAAAGCGGAAAATCCAGTTAAATTTCCGCTAAAAAGCTGTCCTTGGCTGAAGATAATGGCCAGGGCCGCTACTATAATGACGGCAATTCCGCCGATCCAGTAATACATTTTCTTATTATTTATCATTCTTATTTTTGGTTAATACCATATAATAACATAAGAAAGCGGAAATGGCAAAACTTGTTACGCTTAAACTCATAATGGAAATGCGTTAAATGGAGCCGGAGGCGAGATTTGAACTCGCGACTTACTGTTTACGAAACAGTTACTCTACCCCTGAGTTACTCCGGCTTGTTATAGTCAATAAACTAAAATATTCGCGCCCCGTGATCATAAAACAACGCCGCCAACAAATCAAGATGGCTGCATAAAGCCAAGAAAACCGCGCATACGCGGAAAAGCTCCCGCTATTGCCGGAGCCTTTCCCTTAAAACCATGGAAAAATATGTTATGGAATAATTAAATTCAATGTAGCCTATCTACCAATCGCGAACTTCAGATCCCGCCTCGGCGTGCTCCCGCGTGCGTCAGCACGCTAAAATGAGGGTAGCGAAGTTTGCGGAGCAAACACAATATCTTGCGGCGACTTCGCCTTACCCGCGCCGGAAGCGGCATCGGATCGACAAGTCTGTGAGTAAGAGTGGGAGAAAAAAAACGGACGTTCATGGTAATGTGGGGTTAAAAAATTACAAAGCACACCTGCGCAATTGCACAGTTTTACCGTATTAAAATTTAAGTAACTATTTACCGCTTATAATAGCGGAGCAGTCCCGTCACAACCCCCTGGGTGCAAAGATTGCCTTCGGGATAAATATTTTCGTAATTGGGATTCTCGGGCTTAAGATAAACGCGGCCGTTAGAGTCTTTCATATACCTTTTAACGGTATTTTCATTATCTATGAGAGCAACGACAATATCGCCCTCGCGCGCTTCCAGAGAACCGCAAACCACCAGAATATCACCGTCGAAAATGCCCGCGTCCACCATGCTTTCGCCCTTAACGCGAAGCAGATAAGAATCTTTATAGCGGTAAACGGCATCTTCTCCGATGTTAAGCCAGTTTTCAATGTATTCCTCCGTAAGAATCGGCCCGCCGGCGGGCACCATTCCGAGCAGAGGCAACTTGAATTCATTTGACTGAAGTCGCTCCTTGACAATAGAAAGGAGTTTAATCCCGCGGGGAGTATCGTCCTTTGTAATGCATCCCTTCTCCTCCAGAGCCTTCAAATGCTTAAGAATACTGTTGTCGGAGCTCACACCGAAGAACTCCCGCATCTCCCGGAGCGTGGGAGAGGATCCATGTTCCATTTGGTAGTCCTCTATATATTTTAGGACTGCTTCCTGTTTTTCGGTGAGAACTTCTGACATAGGCCTTAGGAAAGGGATAAATGAATGAAAGTATCACCATTATAGGTGAGCATATACTCACCGTCAATACTTTTTATTCAAATTCCAGAATCGGCTGCCTTTTAAAGCCCAACAGAAGCAAAAAAAGCTTAAAAAGAAAAAACTCGCGCGCCCCATTATAGTGGCGGGCTTTTTCATTGTATTTGTGTGTGCGCTCATCAATCTCCCGCGCGATCTGACCAAACTCCGTTCTTAGAGCCAGAAAATTCGTATCCATTTTCAAACCAGGCACCTTTCCCGCAAGCTCCCAGCATTTACCAAGCTCCGCCGCAAGCGAAAGCTCCGAGTAAACCCTCTTTTTGTCCGCTTGGTCCAGCGGCCAAGCCTGCGCGCGCAGATTAACCATATCCTGCAAAAACTTCTCATCACCGGCAGAAAGTCTGCGTAAAGTTTCAATAAGGTTGGGAATTTTATCAAGCCTGACATTCAGCCGCTCCAGCAGATCCAGCCACGTTTTCTGCACCTCCATCCGCAGGCCCCGCATGTAGAAAAACAGAAAAACAATTCCTATAAGCAGCAGAACCAGCAGTGATAAAACAACAATTAAAACCTGATTCATATTAATTTAACAAACAAATCGCACCGATTATACCACAGGGTCTCACTATTTCGCCAAAATCAGACGGAATGAAAATCCTCTTCCACCGGAGGCGCCTCAAGTTCCGGCTCCAGAGGTTCGATAGGCCGGGTGTTTTCTTCATTTCCATTGGAATCATCAATCCCCGCATGCTCTCTAAAAGGAAGCTTTTGCTGATTTTTATTAAGCTGCTGATTTCTTATTCTGTTCAATAATCGAAAATGATATTCCGGATTCGGCACGGTTGTCAGAGTGATCAGATCCGGCCCGAAAACATTAATAACCAGCTCCCCGAACCGAAGAATATTTTTGAAAAGTCCGTCCTGCTGCTTCTGAATATCCTGAATCCTTCGCATGTAAATGGATTCCTTATGATTCATAATATATAAAGTCCTGCGCACATGAATGATCCGATAATTAGTGATCATCGTGACACTTAAAAAATACTCAATCACGGAAAGAAAAAATCTGTGAATCATAAACCCCGTTGCGATGATCGCCAGTACCACCAGCGCCCGGAAAAAAATCGCATCAAGGGAAGGCAGCTTGAAACGCGCCAGATTAAAGAAAAAAAGACCCATTACGGCCATGAAAAGAACAAAAGAAATGACCCTGGGTAAAAGCACCACCCAGTGATCGCGGAAGAAAGTAATAACATCCTCGTCGTGCATTTGCCCCCTAAAATGAAGATCACGATTGCTCATGCTTAGGACAGGTAAAAAATAAAGAAAATGGAGCCCACCGCGTGGGCCACAACCAGCAGAATATAAGCCACCAGAAAATGTCGCAGACGGCAGACGCGGAACAGCATTGTATAGCAGGATTCCGTTAGCCGGAAATCCGAGCTCAAACTAAACGTCCTGGTAAGATTTACCGCCAAAAAAATCAGGGAGACAAGAAGAACGAAAATTACGATTGCCAGAACAATATTCATATTATTTTTTTATAAAGTTCCATCAACTGTCGGGCCGATTTTTCCCACGAAAACGGACTCACATAATCTTTCATTTTTTGTTTCTGTTTTTTATAAAAAGCTTTGTCGGCAATAACTTTTTTCATCAGGGTGGATAGCTGCTTTTTGTCGTCGGGAGGGCAGAAAATCGGCGCGTCACCCGCAATTTCCCAGTGTACCGGCAGGTCGGATGCGATGATAACCGTGTGCGCCGCCGCGGCCTCCGCCAAAGGTAAATTAAACCCTTCCCTGTTGGAAAAAGTTAAAAATGCAAAAGAGGATTGATAAAGGGCGGGGAGATCTTTTTCAGCCAAATAACCCGTTACAACCATATTTCCTCTGTATGTCCGCAAACTAGAACCATTTATTGCTTTTGTCAAATCATCAAAACTGCCATAGAGTGGATTATTCAGACTTTTGGCTCCGGCAAGCACAAAATTCACTTCGAAATTTGGCGCGATTTCACGCATGTAAACTTCCATAAGTGAGCGGACGTTCTTGCGTTCGTCGTAGCCGCCGATGTACAGAAAGTAAGGTTTTTCCGGATCAATGCCGTAGCTCTGCAGGATTTCTTTATGCGAAACACCGTCTCCTTTTTCGGTAGCCGCGAAAGCGGACCCCGGAGCATTATTAATCACATGCACAAGCCCCTCTTTTACGCCGCAAACTTTCACAATCTCTTTTTTGGATGAGTTTGAAACCGTTACAACCGCGTCCGCTTTCTTTACCGCTTTTTTTGCCCGATTTTGGTACAGCCGCGTTAAAAAAGATTTCCTGTAAGCCGCCATCGTCCAGGGGATAGTGTCATGCACCGTTACAACAACCGGTTTTTTGAAACCTAGCCAGGGATTGGAAGGATAAGGAAAATGAGCAATATCCACGCCCCGCTTCTTAAAGAGACGGGGCACCTGAACCTGTTCCCAATAAGTTTTCCTCATGCCCGCGAAACCAAAAAACTTCTCCGGCAGCACCACAATTTCAACGTTTTTCCCTCCGATCCCATCCGTCTCATCCGAAATCGCAAACAAATCCGGCACCGCGAAAATGAATTTATCGTGCGGATTATCGGCGGCCAGATGCGAAAAAAGATGCCTGGTGTACTGCCCGATCCCCGTATAGGGCTTCGTTAGAAAACGCCCGTTAATGCCTACGATCATAGCTCTTCAAGTAAAGTGATAATCTTGTCCACGGCGCTGCCACCGCTGCTCGCCAAAGCCTCCAAACCACCGCCGCCGCCTTCCGGATGCTCAGCCAAAAGCCGCTTCAAATCGGCAAAAAAAGCTTTCTTATTAAACTCATCTTCTAAAATAACAATGGCACTGTGCTCTTTGGCATAAGCGCGCGCGTTAATTATCTGATCGCCTCTGCTCGCATTTTTCCCCAATGGAATCAAAATTGCCGGTTTGCCCAGCGCCGCCAGCTCGGCAAGAGTATTCGCGCCGCTCCGCGAAACCACAATATCCGCCAGCGCATACAAATCTTTCATCTCATCTCCGACGTACTCGAAAGCACAATAACCGCGGCGCTTAACTTCACGCACCTTCCCGGCACCGCAAATATGCACAACTTCATACTCTTTCAGCAAATCATCCAGATTATCCAAAACAAAATCGTTCAAAAACTGCGCACCGAGACTTCCACCCATGAAAAGCAGAACCGGTTTATTGCCCTTTAAACCCGTAAAATCAAGCGCCGCGGCCCTGTCACCGCGAACAACGTCGCAGCGCACCAGATTGCCGGTTAAAGTAACCTTACCGCTTTCAAAAAACTTTGCGGTTTCGCCGTAAGCAACGCAAATCTTCCGCGCAAATTTCCCCATTACTTTATTCGCCAGCCCGGGGACAACATCCGACTCATGCAAAACCACCGGTATTCCAAGCATCCGCGCCGCCACCGTAACCGGAAAACTCACAAACCCACCTTTACTGAAAACAACTTTCGGCCGAAAACCCATCAAAATAAAAAGCGCCTGCACAATGCCAATCGGCAGCAAAAACAAATCCAGCGCGTTCCGCAGCGAAAAATAGCGCCTGATCTTCCCTGTGAAAATCCCTTTATAGCGCACGCCAATATCACCAATCATCTTGCGCTCCATACCGCGGCGACTGCCAACGTATAAAAGCTCAAGTTCGCGGCCATGCCTCTTCTTAAGCTCTTGAATAAGAACTATATTGGGAAGAATATGACCGCCTGTTCCCCCTCCTGTAAGTACCAGGCGCATTTGCTTTTGCATATTTGGAAATATGAATGAGTACTCCGGCGCCGATTAATGTAGCAACAAGTGAAGATCCGCCATAACTGACAAACGGCAGTGTCAGGCCGGTAACCGGAATTAAACCAATATTGATGGCGATATTCATAAAAGCCTGAAGCGTTATCCACGAAGTAATGCCCGTGGCCGTCAGCATCGTAAATTTATCGGGCGCGTGAATAGCTATCATAAAGCCCCGCCAGCCGATTACACCGTACGCTATCAGTACAAAAATAATACGAATGAACCCAAGCTCCTCCGCAGAAGCCGCAAAAATAAAATCGTCCGACGCCTGGGGGAGCCAATAAGATTTCTGAACACCCTGCGTTAAACCCTTTCCCCAAAATCCGCCCGTACCAACTGCGATATTTGCCTGTTCCGTCTGCCAGCAATAATCCTCGCGGCAGTTTTCGTCCTGATTCATGAACGCCTGAAAACGATCATTGACGCGCGAAACATTGCCGATAATAAGTAGCGCCGCCACAAACGCAATAAAAGCTCCCAGCGCAAGATGACGGAACTTCGCGCCAGCCACAAAATACATCGCCACCGCGGTACCGCCGACAACCAGCGTACTGCCGAGATCCGGCTGCAGCAAAATAGGCAGCGCAAGAATTCCGGTCACAATGCAGAACGGCACAAATCCGAACTGGAAAGTCCCAATATCCTGATTTTTCCGCTCCAACCAGTGCGCCAGATAAAAAATCAGAGCAAGCTTCGCAAACTCCGACGGCTGTAAAGACGTATTGAAAAGCACAATCCAGCTCTTCGCGAAAGTGGTGAACTGACTTCCCGCGAAAAGAACAACCAAAAGGAGCACAACAGTGGCGCCATACCAAAAAACCGCCGTCTTCCTCCAGAACCTGTGCGAAATCTTGCTCGCGATTAACAGCGCAATAAGCCCGATGAGAAGGCGCACAAGATGATTTTTAAACAGATAATAGCAGTCAACCGCCGAATCACTGCAGTTTGGATACAAAATGTCCGGCGCCGTCAGCTGAATCGATTTCGGTACACCAATGCTGGTAATCATCACAAGTCCAAAAACCAGCAGAGCCAAAACAGTCAGAAGCAAAATATTGTCGGCCTGAAGCTTACGCATATTGTCATAAAAGCGGTAACGTGGGATCATGGTAACAAGCGGCGCGCTTTTAGGCAAGCGCCGCGTACACGTCAAATGGCAATGAAAAAAAAGTTCCCTTTCACAGATTGGTACGCTCTAAATAGCGGCCAAAGTATTACTCTCATTGCAGCCCTTGCGCTGGCCATTATGGACCAGCTGGCCAAATGGCTTGCATACACGCAATTAGCCGCGCCACTGCGTTTCACTTCCTGGTTTTCGCTGCAGTACACGGAAAACACGGGAGTGGCTTTCAGTCTGCCGATTCCTCATTTTATTATTATTCCGCTAACAATAACGGTTTTAGCCGGATTAATCTATTTTGGCGCACATCACATAAAAATTTGGTCTCCGCTTGCAATAATCGCAATTGCACTGATCATCGGCGGCGCGCCCGGCAATCTGTACGATCGCCTCGCGCATGGCTTTGTAATCGACTTTATTAAGGTCGGATGGTGGCCTACCTTCAACCTGGCCGATGCGTTTTTAACCGCAGGCATCTTCCTTGCGGTGGCTTTTTATGGTAAAATAAAGAA
>JAHJEW010000090.1 GCA_018825335.1 Patescibacteria group bacterium
GAACTGCCAGAATAGCCACCCAGATGAAAAGGGTTTTATGGATAAATGCGGCTTCTGCCGCAGAGACCAGGGTGAGAGACTTGAAGAAGAGAAGGAAAGGCACTGATCCGCCGATGAAGCCGATCAGTAATAGTTTTGACCACTGCTTTTTTGACAGATGCCGCAATTCAGCCTGTTTTTTGCAAAGCAAAATAATGGCCGTAAGAAAGATGGTCGCGGCCACGTTCTTTGCTGTTGTGTAGGCGGACGAATTAGCCCAGAGACTAACACCGAATTTGTTAATAAACACCGCAAAACCGCTGATAATTGCGGTAATGAACGCAAGCTTTATCCCACTCATATGACTGAATTTCGGCATCATATTTTAAAAAAGAAAAGATTCAATTAGAAGCAATCTCATCACATAAAACGGATCAATACAATCAAGAATAATAAAATCCAGATGTTCAGTTTGGCGCTTTTTCAATTAACAACAGGCGATGACCAATTAATTTATTGCTTTGTCATCATTACTGCCTTATGGAGCGTATTCCAAAGCCCTTTTTCTTCCGCCTTTGCCCAGGTAAAAAAGAATACTTCATTGACACCGGCTTCTTTCAGCCACTTGATATGGTTGCCGAGTTTTACTTCGTCACCGATTTCGATTGTATCAAGATACAGCGAAGCGGCGATTTTTTTGGCGCCAAAGCTCTTTAATAATTTCGCTTTTTCTTTAACCACCTCTTCTTCCCCATAACCCATCATTAGAAAAGGCATATCAACGGCTCCGGCAATAGCTTTCCAATCATAGCCATAAGTATCAAAACCATCATCACCGGGCGTCATTAGATGTGGCCGCAAAGGAATGTTGGATCCGTTGTCACGAATATGCTGCTGAAGTAATGCCAAGAGTTTTGTTGTTTGCTCCGCTCTCCAATCGCGCCAAGAGCTTAAGATTGTTTTATTACTTTTTATATACTGCGCTCTTTCCTGAAGGGTTTCACCGACGATTTGCACCTTTGTTTCTTCTTTGAATTTGTTCACCGTGAAATCATCAAAGCTGGCATCCGGTAAGAATTGAAAATTGTCATTCACATCGATGCCGTCAAAGCCCATTTCAACCAATTCGCCAACCACGCCTTTTAATTTTTCAAGCACTTCAGGAGTGCCCAAAACACGTGAAGGAGGAATTATTTTCCAATAATCAGTCGGAGTTCCGTTTGAGTCCACCTGAATCCAATCCGGATATTTTTCCAACCAATATTGGTTTGGCATACTAAGCCAAGCGTAAACTTTTAATCCATGTTTATGGGCGAAATTCACGACATTTTGGGTATGTTCAGGATTTATCCAACCAGCTTTTGGAATATAGTTTGAAGGAAAGAGTGTGGCGTCGCCCCCGCCAACGGAAAGCAGCACTATATCCCCTCCGATAAATTTTATTTTTTCAATCCCGTTTCCATGGTCGCAAATGGCTTGCCATTGTTCACAAATTAAATAGGTGCCCACAGAAAAGGGTTGTTCAGCCGCATTTTCATTATTACTGTTGTCTTCTGACAATTGAACGGCAACTTGCGCGCTTGGCATAATTTCCGGAGTCTCGTTCGTTATTTGGCCATCGTTAACATCCGCTACGGTCGTTTGAATGTTGGTTTGCGCCATATCGGTCAAGTCGGTTTCTGCATCTAAAATGTCTTGGCCTGCACTGGCGGTTATCTTTTCCGGGACGATGATAATATCGTGCCATTTGTAATTATTGGCCAAAAAAGCCGCCTTGTTTTTGATTTTTCTGTATTTGCCATCTGAAAATAAATAAACATCCGGACTGCTTTGATTTTTTATCAAACAGCCGTTCGGTAACTCATTTGGATTTAATGGATCACCTAAAACATAATCAGCCCAGAGGGTTTTAGGTATTTCAATAATTTTGGCCGACCAATTCGGACCCCAGACTGCCTTGGCAATTTTTTGGGTCGGAATCCAGCGAAGCACCCCACCCGGCTCAATCACGTAAATTTTTGGATCGGATTTGATTTTTATTAGCTTCGTGCACGGCCGGACAGTAACATTTGAACCTGATGGAATAGAAGTTAATTCGTTTTTGTCGATGGTTTTAGCGGAAGAGAAACTTGAAAACCAAGAATGGTAAGTTCCTTCGTTGGGAATGAGATGGCGCTTTAAGTCATTACCGAAATAATAAAGCGCTTTTTGGTTTTTAGCTTTGATTAAATCACCCGGCTGAAAGGTTGAAGCGGACGCCCTGTTGGAAAATAAAAAAAATATTCCCAACAGAGAAACCAGAACCGCCAAAAAAATTTGGCTTGATGTTGTTTGGACTTTTGTAGAAGAGTAAATCATATTTTTTCTTTTAAAAAAAATACCATGGAATCACATCCATGGTCAAATGAAAATTGACGTCGATGTTAACCGGATTTTGACAATATAATCGCAATGACAATCGCGATTGCAAAAAGCGCGAGCCATGCCAAAGTAGAGAAGAGCAGTGTAAAGGCCTCTTTTTTGTGGCCGCTCAAATAAAGATGGATCGGTTTGCCTAAAACCAAGAGACCTGTGATTGATGCTGAAATTATCAGCAAAAGCAATAAAAAAAGCGGCATAAGAAAGTCGGATGCCTTGCCGAAAATCGCTTCCCCATTAAACATCAACCACGCCACAGCGGACGTATATGCGAGAACGCCCAGTGCGTATAGCGAACCTTTCAATGTGTATTCAGCTTTTTTCATAGGATTGTTCAGATATATTGAGTGTAATTGAGATGTAGGTGAAGGGCAAATTAAGATTTGCACATAAAAACTCTCCTACAAAGAGAGTTTTTATGATGGTGGACC
>JAHJEW010000018.1 GCA_018825335.1 Patescibacteria group bacterium
GCCCGAAAAACCCGCCGGAAGTATCACTCCCGAAAATCACAAAACGCTTACCGAAGACCGGTTCAGCCATTTTTTCGACAAAAAAGGACCACTTTCCAAAGCAATAAAAGACTACGAAATCAGAGACAGTCAAAAACAAACCGTCAATAAAATTCTGCGGGCTTTTGAAAACGAAACCCATCTGCTGGTGGAAGCCGGCACCGGCACGGGTAAAACAATAGCCTATTTGCTGACCGCGGTTTACTTCGCGCAAACAACCGGCCAAAAGGTCGTCATTTCCACTTACACAAAAAATCTGCAGGACCAGATTATTAACAAAGACATCCCGCTTCTGCGCAAAGCCCTGCATCAACTCGACCCGGAAATTGATTTTTCCGCGTGTCTGCTTAAAGGCCGATCCAATTACATTTCTCTAAGAAAACTTCATCAGTTCATGTTGAAAGACATTTTCTTCGACCATGAAGTAACATTTCTTTTGAAGATAATTTTTTGGCTTCAGCAAACCAAAACCGGCGACCTGGACGAACTAAGCATTCAGGGCAAAGAGTACTCACTTCGCTTCGACATCTGCTGCGATGAATTTGAAAACGACGAAAAAGAGTCCGACTACGAAACCCGCAGCTTCTTAAAAGAAGCAAGGCGGAAAGCCGAAAAAGCGGATATTATTGTTGTAAACCACGCGCTTCTTTTGCAGGATGCGCAGACGCAGTCCATTCTTCCGGACTTTCAGTACATTATTATTGATGAAGCGCACAATCTTGAAAAAGTGACCACCGACAGCCTGACAATAAGTCTGTCCTATCGCTCCTTTTCCTGGCCGCTGGACAGGCTCGCAAAAATAAAAGACAAATCGATAGAAAAAATTCTGCCGCAAATCAATCAAACTCTCACTCGCGCCGAAATCTTTTTCGGGATTCTTGGCATTTTCATGGAAAAGCACGCCAGCTCCATGGAAATGCAATACCAGTTTCTAATAAAAGATACCGCCCGAAACTCTTTGGAATGGAACAAGGTAAAAGAATCGGCCGCGTTGCTGAATCAACTCACATCGGAAATCATTAACCTTTTGGAAGATACGGACCAAAGCATCAGATCCATAATTTTTGAAATCCAGGATAAGAAAAACGAAATACAAACCGTATTCCTTGGCGGCGACAGTGAAAACTCAATTCAATGGACATACAAAACTTTTGAAGGATACAGCTGCATAAAAAGCGCCCCGATAAACATAGGTCAAAAACTTCAGACGCTTTTGTTCGATGCGAAAAAAAGCATCATCCTCACCTCCGCGACTTTGCGAACGGAAAACTCATTTGATTTCATCCGTGACCAACTAAGTCTGTCGCCGGACACGGAGGAAGTGGTACTTGAATCACATTTCGACTACCCCGATCAGGTAAAAATCATCGTCGCCGAAGATTTGCCAAGACCGCAAACGGAAGGATATTTCAAAGCCTGCAGCTACATAATAGAAAACATTGTAAAAGCCAACGGCGGGCGCACGCTGGTACTCTTCACATCCAAAAAAGCGCTCACCGCAACCTACATGGCAGTCGCCCCAAACCTGAAACTGGACGGATACAACATTTTGGCACAGGGCATCACCGGCGGAAAAGGCAAAATTATGGAACACTTTAAGCAGGAGCCGGAGTCATGCGCCCTTTTTGGCACAGCCAGTTTCTGGGAAGGGATAGACATCCCCGGCGATCTCCTCACCTGCATCGTCATACAAAAACTCCCATTCGACCCGCCCACCGACCCTATTATTTTCTCCCGCGGACTCAAATACGACGATGCCTTCAACGAATATCAGATTCCCCTTGCAATCCTGAAGTTCAAACAAGGCTTCGGCCGCCTTATCCGCACCAGCAAAGACAAAGGCAGCATGGTAATACTGGACTCAAGAATCTCGAGCAGCACCTACGGCCAAAAATTCCTCACCTCCCTGCCGGGTGGCATCAAAATCGAACACGCAACGGCGGATCAGGTTGCACGCCGATTGCAAACCCCGTCATACTCGACTACAATAAGCGCGCTATAACCATAATTATAAAAAAATGGACACAACCACACTGATAATACTTGCCGTCCTCGTAGTGGCGGCTTTTCTTGTAATAGGAATTTACAACGGCCTTGTAACACTAAAAAACAAAGTCGACGAAGGCTGGGCCGACATCGACACACAGTTAAAACGCCGCTACGACCTCATTCCAAACATGGTGGAAACCGTTAAAGGTTACGCCAAGCATGAAAAAGGAACTTTCGAATCGGTCACGAAAGCAAGAAACATGGCAATGAAAGCCGAAACCCCGGAGCAGCGCGCGCAGGCCGAAAACATGCTTACCGGCACACTTAAGTCCCTCTTCGCGCTGGCTGAAAACTATCCCGAACTCAAAGCCAACCAGAACTTTTTGGATCTACAACAAACACTAAAAGAAATCGAGGAGCACATTCAGCTTTCACGCCGCTACTACAACGCAACCGTCCGCGACCTGAACACCAAAATCGAAGTTTTCCCCAACAACATTTTTGCCGGGATGTTCGGCTTTGGCAAACGCGAATATTTTGAAATAGAACGCGCCGAAGAAAAAGAAAACGTAAAAGTTGAGTTCTAGCCTTCAGATTCAGACCTAATGTCTCAATCACAAAACAACCGTCTGCCGTTAAAAAAGCTCCTGCTGATAATCGGAGCCATAGTGGCGACCCTTTTGCTGTTAATCCCCCACCGCGCCCTTTCCTACGGCTACGACTGGGATATTTCATCTTTCGACACTGACATAACAGCTTCACAGGACGGCACACTTAATATTAGGGAAACAATCGTCGCCGACTTTACGCGTGAACCCCATCACGGCATATACCGGCTTATTCCCGTCAAATACATCGACGCCACAAGCAACAGACTTGTGCTTCGCTACCACGTTAACAGCGTAACCGACGAAAACGGCAAAGAATGGCCATATGATGAAGAGATTGAAAATGACTATCTAAGGCTCCAGATCGGTTACGCCGATACACTGCAAAACAAACCGACAACCTTTGTAATCAACTACGACATCCAGCGCGCCGTGTCTTTCCAATTCCCCGATCACGATGAAATATACTGGAACGCAACCGGAACGGAGTGGGAAGTTCCCATACATAAAGCCTCGGCCACAATTCACCTGCCATCGGCCGCTAAAGAAGAAGACATACGCGCAACCTGCTACAGCGGAGCCTATGGCGAGACAACAAAAGACTGCGACTACACAATTGCAGGAAACGTAATAACCTACAACGCCAAAAAATCTCTAAACAGCTACGAAAACCTGACCATTGTTGCGGGATTTCCCAAGGGCATAATACAAAAACCGGCAACCGCGCAGCAAATAACCTGGTTTTTAACCGACAACTGGCCATACGCTATTCCACTTATAACATTCCTTGTTCTCTTTTATTTATGGTACACGCGCGGCCGCGACCCTCAAACAAACCGCACCGCAGTCATGCCGCTTTACGAAGCACCCAAAGGTCTTTCCCCCGCGGAAGCCGGAACAATCATCGACGAAAAAGTGGACATGCGGGACATTTCTTCCACGATTATAGACATGGCGGTGCGCGGATACATAAAAATAATTGAAACCAAAAAGAAGA
>JAHJEW010000091.1 GCA_018825335.1 Patescibacteria group bacterium
CCGTAATCGGCAGAACCATATAAACATGCCAAAAATTGCAGTTAAGCTGGCAAACGGCCCGTCCAGATCATACGACATCATTATTGAAAACGGCCTGGCCCGTAAAATTCCCGCAATCCTTAAAAAACAGGCCTACGGCCAAAAGTACGCAATAATCTCCGATGCCACTGTTGCGAAACTTTACGGCGGCAGACTTTTAAAAGATTTGGAGCGATCAGGCATTAAAGCGCACCTGATCTCATTTTCGGCGGGAGATAAACATAAAAGCCTTGAAACCTGCGCAAAAATTCTTAATCAATTATTGAGCAAAAATTTTGATCGCAAGGATGCGATAATAGCTTTTGGAGGCGGCGTAACAGGTGATCTTGCCGGACTGTGCGCATCGATCTTTAAAAGAGGTATTCCGTACATTCAGGTACCAACCACTTTGCTTGCCATGACCGATTCCGGCATCGGCGGTAAAACCGGTGTTAACCTTGGCGCGGGCAAAAACCTGGCGGGAACAATCTACCAACCAAGGGCAGTTTTAATTGATCCGGGATTTCTTAAAACCTTACCCGAGCGGGAGCTTCTTTGCGGGATGAGTGAAGTAGTAAAATACGGCATCATTAAGAGCCCAAACCTTTTTGAAACGATCGAAAAAAACGGGAAAAAGCTAAATTCCGTGCTCATGAACAAAATAATTATGCAGTCCTGCCGGATTAAGGCTGACATAATTGGAAAAGACGAATTTGAAAAAGGACCACGTATGATTCTTAATTACGGGCACACCATTGGACACGCCATAGAGAAGCTATCAGACTACAAAATCGCGCATGGACAGGCAATTGCCGCAGGCATGAAATTGGTAAACAATATGAGCCTGAATCATAATCTCATAAACAAATCCGACCATTTAAGAATAAATAATTTGATCAAAAAATTGAATTTGGCTTTAATTAAAGGAAAATCGCTACTCATCCCAAAAAACGCCGACATGCTCTGGAAAATTATGCAAAGCGACAAGAAAAATAATGACGGTAAAGTTCGTTTTGTTATTGTGCCGAAAATCGGCACAACCAAGTTTTACGATAAGTTTACCAAAAAGGACCTGATTTCAGCTCTAAAACATTATGACTGAAAAAAACTTCCTGGAGATTAAAGCGGTCAAAGGATCGTTAAAACCGATCATTACAAAAGTTCCCGGTTCAAAAAGCTACACCAACCGGGCCCTTTTACTCGCGTCCCTGGCAAAAGGCACCAGCAAATTAGGCGGCGCCCTGGAAAGCAAAGACACGCAGGTAATGATCCGGGCGCTGCGCGCCCTTGGAATCAGCATAAACAAAACCAAGACCGGCTTAACCGTAAAGGGCTCCGCCGGCACATTTAAAAAACCCGGCAAAATTATAAATCTGGAAAACGCCGGAACCGCCGTAAGATCGCTAACCGCAGCCCTCGCCACCCAATCGTTCAACTCGAAAATAACCGGCGACAAAAGAATGCAAACGCGCCCGATCCAGGACCTGATCGATGCTCTAATCCAGCTCGGCGCATCCATCCAAACCAATAAGGGTTGCCCGCCGGTTACAATTTTAAAACCAATAAAGGGAGGAAAAACCTGCGTAAACGGAAATATAAGCAGCCAGTACCTTTCTGCCTTGCTAATGGCCCTGCCGCTCACCGGAAAAACTTCTCAAATCAAGGTAAAGGGCAAACTCACTTCCCTGCCCTACGTGGAAATGACTCTGGAAACCATGCGCCGCTTCGGCGTACACGTTCAAAATAAAAATTTCCGGGAATTCATCATTAAACCGCAAACCTATAAAGCCGCAAACTATGAAGTTGAAGGAGACGCCTCATCCGCCACCTATCCTCTTGCCCTTGCCGCTCTTCACTCCGGCAAAACAACAATAACAAACCTTCCCGGCGAAAGCCTGCAGGCCGACCTGCAATTCCTGCACATCCTCCAAAAAATGGGCTGCACAATAAGCAAATCCAAAACTTCCGTATCCGTTAAAGGCCCCAAAAAACTAAACCCGCTCGGCACAATTGACCTGAACCGCCTCCCGGACGCCACCATGACCGTCACAATCCTCTGCGCATTCGCCAAAGGCACATCCAAACTGACAGGCCTAGCGAATCTACGCATAAAAGAGTGCGACCGCCTGCGCGCCCTCGCTACCGAACTAAAAAAAATCGGCGCAACAGTGCAAGAAGGCAAAACCTTCCTCATAATAATGGGCAATCCCCTACTCTTACACGGCACTGAAATAGAAACATATAACGATCATCGCATGGCCATGTGTTTCGCCATCGCAGCAAGTAAAATCGGCAACATTAAAATAAAAAATCCATCCTGCACCAAAAAAACTTATCCCGACTTCTGGAAAGATTTAAAAAAATGGGGCATGGAATGGAGCTAAACTATCTTTACACCAACCACCTTACTACTCCCCCTTCAACATATTCATCTGATCCTCCATCGTCAGAGCCTCCACGATTTCGCCTAAATTACCATCCATAATAGAAGGAAGATTGCTCCAGCTCTTCTTTATGCGATGATCTGTAACGCGGTCCTGCGGAAAATTGTATGTGCGGATTTTCTCGCTGCGATCACCCGTTCCAATCTGCGCAAGGCGCTTTGCTCCAAGCTCTTTCTGCTTCTTTTCCATCTCCATGGCATAAAGCCGGGTGCGTAAGACCTGCATGGCCTTGTGCTTGTTTTTCAGCTGGGACTTCTCATCCTGCTGCGAAACAACCAGTCCGGACGGAATATGAGTAATACGAACAGCGGAATCAGTGGTATTAACGCTTTGGCCGCCGGGACCGCCGGCGCGATAAACATCTATTCGCAGATCGGAATCTTTTATATCAATATCAACCTCCTCCGCTTCCGGCAAAACCGCCACCGTTATTGTGGACGTATGAACGCGCCCCTGGCTTTCCGTCTCCGGCACGCGCTGCACACGGTGTACTCCGCTTTCGTACTTCATTTTTCCATAAGCTCCATCCCCCGCAATCTTGAAAATAACTTCCTTGATTCCGCCGCCCGCGGCTTCACTTTTGCTCATCAGCTCAACCTTAAAACCGCACGACTCGGCAAAGCGCATATAAGCTCTCGTAAGCTCCGAACCGAATAAAGCGGCCTCCTCGCCCCCCGCCCCGGCCCGGATTTCTATAATACAGTTTTTTTGGTCGTCCGGATCTTTGGGCAGAAGCTCAACTTTAAGTTTTTCCTCCAGATCTTCAAGTTTTTCCTGTGAATCCGAGAGCTGCTGTCTTGCAAGCTCTTTCATCTCGGCATCTTTTTCCGTTGCCAGCACATTTTCCGCGTCCGCTTTGTCCGCCCCGGCTCTTTTATATTGGCGATAAAGCGCTACAAGCTGCATAAGCTCCTTATGCCTCCGGCTGATTTTGGTATATTCCGCATGATTCTGCATTATTTCCGGATCGGAAAGCTTTTCTTCAAGATCCAGAAATTCCTGCTCAAGTTGTTTTAGTTTTTCAATCACCGTTAAAAGTTACCACGAATATTCGTTCAATAGAAGCGTAATCCTTCTCAATAGACCACCCTTGTTGTACAAAATATTTATTCAGAAGTTCCCTCATTGCATCGGCCTGCAGAAAGCCGAATTCCCCAAGCAAAAGCTTTGGCCGCCACTCAAGTCCAACAATCTGCACGAACAATTTCCTATATAAATCTAATCCATCATCCCCCCCGAACAAAGCCACGTGAGGCTCATAATTCAAAGTCTCCTTACTCACGAAATTATTACTTTTTTCGCCAATATAAGGCAGATTCGCCACCACAACATCAAAGTCACCCTCAACATTGGCAAGCAAATCCGACTTCACAAAAGAAGTCCTGTCAGCAACCCCATGCATTTGCGCGTTTTCTTTCGCCACTTCCAAAGCCTCGGCCGAAATATCGCATGCAATAACCCGCGCCCGTGGCAGATTCTTAGCCAGGGCCACAGCAATCGCCCCGCTGCCCGTCCCAATGTCCAAAATTCGCACTCCCCCGCTCTCTTCCTTACAAAATTCCATAACCTTATCCACCAACAATTCCGTCTCCGGACGCGGAATCAAAACCGAATCGTTAACCAAAAAATCAAGTCCGTAAAACTCTTTCTTGCCTACTAAATAAGCCACAGGCTCCCCATCACAAAAACGATTAAAAAGATCTTGAAAAACCTGCAGTTCCATTGAATCAATTTCTTGTTCAGGATGAGAGAATAGCCGCTCTCTTCCGACATTTAACGAGTGTGCCAAAAGCAGTTCCACACCTAAAACATCTTTATGCCCTGTTTTCCGTAAAATTTCACTTACAGTCATAATTATACAACGTCAAAACCAAAAACATTCGACATTAAAACTTGGACCTTAGTCATTGAATTGACATTTGAAATTCGGATTTCGGATTTCTAATAGTACTGCATCTTATCCCTCTTTGCGCGATAGAACTCACGCTTTACGGCAGCAGCGCGAACCAGTCGCCTTGTTTTCGGCTTCTTGTAATACCTTCTGTTCTTGACCTCAAGAATAATGCGGCTTCCCTGCACTTTCTTGTTAAAACGGGATATAAGACGATCCAGCGACTCTTTCTGATTTTTATAAACCTTTATTGCCATAGATTTCACCCCCTTCCGATCGTTATTAGATTAATATATGCACAGGAAAAATACACTTTCGCGGCTAAATATCAAGGTTTTTAACCTTCTTGGCATGCGACTGAATAAATTTCTTGCGTGGCGCGACTTCCGATCCCATCAAAGTCTCAAAAGTGCGATCCGCCTCTTCCGCTTCGTCTATCAGGATTTTGTACATCATGCGTCGCTCCGGATCCATAGTGGTTTCCCAAAGCTGATCGGGATTCATTTCACCAAGACCCTTATACCGCTGTACATTCTTGGCCAGATCGGGATTTTTTGATATCGCAAGATCTTTCTGCTCTTCACTATAAGCATATTCAGACTTTTTCCCGAAAGAAAGCTTATATAAAGGCGGCTGCGCCACATAAAGAAATCCGGCTTCAATAACAGGCCTTAAATATCTATAAAACAAAGTCAAAAGCAAGGTGCGGATGTGCGCTCCATCAACGTCCGCATCAGTCATGATAATTGCCTTATGATAGCGGATCTTTGAAATATCCAATACCTCACCGATTCCAATGCCAAGCGCTATAATCAAGTTTTTGATTTCATTGTTTGCAAGAATTCTATCCATGCGGGCCTGCTCAACATTCAATATTTTTCCACGTAAAGGCAAAATCGCCTGGATCATACGGTTCCGACCCATTTTCGCGCTACCTCCGGCGGAATCTCCTTCAACAATGAACAGTTCGGACTCCTCGGGATTTTTTGAACTGCAATCCGCAAGTTTACCGGGAAGCGTAAGACCTTCCAAAGCACCCTTTCGAATAACGGTATCCCGCGCCGCGCGCGCCGCCATGCGCGCCCGCGCCGCCAAAGCGCATTTTCCAAAAAACGCCCTGGCATCATTCGGATTTTCCTCCATAAATTCGTTAAACGCGTCTCCAAAAACCGTCTCAACCGCCGTTCGCATTTCCGCGTTTCCAAGCTTGCTCTTGGTCTGACCCTCAAACTGCGGATCAGCCAGCTTCACCGAAACAATCGCCGTCAACCCCTCACGCACATCGTCCGCGGTTAAATTGACATCCTTCTCCTTCAAAAGATTATTCTTTCTTGCATAGTTATTAATTGTACGGGTTAAAGCCGACCTGAAACCTGTAAGATGCATGCCCCCTTCAATCGTATGGATATTATTCGCAAACGTGAATATCTGTTCATTAAACGTCTCCGTATATTGCAAAGCAACCTCCACTATCCCTTCATCAACCTCTTTTTCAACATAAACAATACTGCCGATAGCCTCTTTATTCTGATTTAAATGTTGAACATAAGACTTAATTCCACCTTCAAAATAGAACTGATATTTCTTATCCTCTTCTCTTTCATCAACAACCCTGATAGTTACGCCCTTGGTCAAATATGCCTGCTGCCTTAGACGATTCAAAACAGTCTGAAAATCAAAATCGGTATGTTCAAAAATAGTCGGATCCGGCTTAAACAAGATCCTTGTGCCGGTCTTTTCGGTTTCACCGACAATCTCTATTTCCGATTTCGGATGCCCACCGTCAATGTATTCCTGTTCGTAAATCTTGCCGTCCCTGTAAACATTCGCCTTCAAACTGACTGATAAAGCGTTCACTGCGGAAACACCCACACCGTGAAGTCCTCCGGAAACTTTATATCCCCCACCGCCAAATTTACCGCCGGCGTGCAAAATGGTTAAAACTGTTTCCAGAGCGGATTTCCCGGTTTTTGAATGTTTATCAACTGGTATACCGCGACCGTCATCCTCAACACTGCATGAACCGTCTTTGTGAATAATAACGTCAATATTCTTACAAAAACCGGCCATCGCTTCATCAATCGCATTATCCACAACTTCCCAGATAAGATGGTGTAAACCGGCCGTATCGGTTGTACCAATGTACATTCCGGGCCTTTTGCGAACCGCGGACAACCCTTCCAGCACCTGGATACTCTCCGCGCTGTAACTGCTTGCACTTTTTGCTTTGTCGGAATCGGCCATAAGTCTTTATTTAGATTAAATTTGGACACAGGAAAACAAATCCTGCGGGAATATAGCATAACTTTTTCAGGTTGTCAGGTCGAGTCAAAAATTTACGGTCCGGCCACAGCCTTGTTGTAAACCTGTGTGGCTGCCGCATCCAGTTGGGCCAGCGGATATTCGTTTAAAACCTTCAGATCGCCAGCCGGTGTTTTCACAATCAACCCGGAAATAACATTGGTTTTATTCTGAAAATTGAACGAAACCTGAATATCTTTATTGGAAATCAGAGTTGCCCCATTTACCGAAAATTCACCATTTTCCACACTTGTAACAAGAATATTGTCCTCCACCGCGCTAATACCGCTTGCTTTCAGTTTCTGGATAAGAAGAATCCTGGCAACACGCTCCGCCTGGGAAACTTCGGGTTTTGCGGGAGCAGGCGCCGGCAAAGGCCTTACCGGCTGCGGAGCAACTGTCATTTCTACTGCCGCTGCCTGCAGTGTCACCACCAGACTGGATAAACGTATGGGTTCTTCCGAAACCATAACATCATCCATTTTTAGCTGCGAAATCAGCTTCAAATTCCAGTCGTACCTACCGGAAAAATGCATACCCTCCGTATCCCCGCCAAGAATGTCAACAAGCTCCTGATCCTCACCGCTTATTTCACCGACCTGTAGTCCGGTAACCTTCATAGTCGCAAAATCATCGGCAATCTGCTGACTTATCTGCTCCGGCGTAATCACCGGTTTTGGAACCTCCTCACCCAAAAATTCCTTAATTACCTGATCGATTGTAAGCTGCTCCCGCTGCAACGCCAGGAACTTTTCATACTCTTTCTGGGGCGATGATCCGCGCAGCTGACTCACATTGGTCGTTTTCAGGAACTTCAGAAAGTTGCCATAATCCTTTAATCTAAGAGCAAAAAGAGCGCTCACCCCGATGTCCGTTCCAGTTTGCAGGGCCTGAATTTCATTTATCAGACGAAGTACAACCTGTCTGGCATCTGCAAGAGAAATTTTCTCGGCCAGAAAGAAACTCTGCAGTTGCTTCAGAAAATCGATTTTGGTACTGATCATTGTCTGCTTCTCCTCATTTTTGTCGTTACCCTCGGGTAAAAGCTTCAGCCATTCCGTCTCAAGAAAATTCTTCATCGCAAAAAAAGCATCCTGATAAAACTGCGGATACTGCTTTAGTAAATTGTCCATTATCCGGTTCTCCTCGGAAAGCAGGTCACTTATTCCGGCAAGCCGGCTTTTCTCGTTTTTTACAAAATCCTGAAACCGCATAAAATAATTCTGCAGGGAAAGACGGGCCTCAAGCTGATTTGTCTGGGCCAGTTTATAAGCATAATTCATATAATCGCGAATCAAACCAAGTTTTCCCAAAACCGTTTCCGGAGACTCTTCAAGCTCGGCAAGAAGAAAATCACTTAAAACGGTCTTAACCTCGAACAAAGCATCCGTTGGCAGAACAAAAAGGAGCTGATTATAAAAACTGCGCATTTTCTCTAAAACCCCTGCCCTGAAAATTTCATCGCCCAATGCAAAACCGTCCTTCATCAATTTTTCATAAAGCAAAATCCTCTCCCGCGCCTCGGTGCTCCTTCCGAAAACCAGCAAATACTCGGCATCCAGAAGATGCTCGTCAATGCTGTCGATCAAAAGACCAATACGTCTTTCTTCCGTGAAAGTAAGCTTGTCGGAAAGTTCAATAACCGCTTTATCGATTTGGTAACCAGGTGAATCCAGAGAGGCGTATTTAAGTCCGCGGGCATTAATGGCTTCCAGCCTTTTTGACGATACCGCGGCCAAAAGATCAGCATCATCTTTCAGGTTTTTAGCCACCCATTGATCCTGCCCCATAGCGACCGGATCCATTAATGAATAATTAAACTCCTTTACCAGCTTGGAATATAAAAGTTTCCTTAGCAGTTCGGCGCTTGATACGACTTTTGCCAGTGAAACCGTAGCCTGACCCCCTTCGGCAACCAGAAAACTATTAATGGGATTCGGATCACCGCCCGTGACAAGGCCCACCATAACTTGGCTGGAATAAACACCGATTTTTGTCTGCTCTCCATCGAAACTTACATCAAACGAAGCCCTGCGCGGCTCCAGAAAAGCGGACCCGGCCAAAACACGAACCGGCATGGAAGCAAAATGATCATTAACCCAGGCCCGGCCATTCTCCAATTCAAAAACATATCCGCTTTCAGATTTATCCTTTAAAACAAGAGAACTAGACGGTGCAAGCCTAATCACGCCCTCCGTATCAAATCTTATGAACTCAAATTGACCTTCTCCGGTCTGCACTTTTTCTTTCTGATTAATCTCCATTTCTCCCGCAAAAACTTTCATGTTTGTCACAGTCCCGGCAATCGTCGAAGTACCGCTCTCTATAAACATCGTCCAGGCAAACACGCTGCCGGCAAGTAAGAAAACCACGATTTTTTTGAGAAAATTTTTCATCTGTTCAGGGCACAATAATATCTATATATTATAGCCATTATTTGCCTTTTTGTAAACCAAAACCACTCATTTGAAGTACACCGTGCAGCCAAACTCACGTATACTTACCAAAGTTAAAAAATACACTTTTTCATCCATAACAAAGCCCATGAATAAAAGATTACCGCTGCCGTCACTGCTTTTAGCTCTGGCAATTGTTTTTTTACTACCACAGATAAGCCTTGCCTCCTTTAAAGATGTGCCGGAGTCGCATACCTACTACGAAGCCATATCCGCTCTTGAAAACAGCGGACTCATAAAAGGATATGCAGACGGGAGCTTCCAGCCCGAAAAAATAATCAACAAAGCGGAATTTATTAAACTGGCTTTTAATCACGCCGGATACAATCCCCCTGAAAAATTTTATAAAACACCTTTTAAAGATGTCCCTGAAGGCAGCTGGTTTGCGCCTTATGTAAAACTGGGAAATGAACTTGGGATCATTCCTCTAAATCCCGATCTTCCCAACTTCTTTCCAAGACAACCGATTAACAGAATTGACGCGCTGAAAATCATTTTGCCTCTTGAGGGTATCCCCTCCCCTATCAATTCGTATCAGACAGAATTGGTATTTCAGGATATTGAGCCCGGCTCCATTTATGAGCATTACGCAAAAGCCGCTCAAAATTCCGGTATTTTCATTCCGGAAGAACAGCCTTATTTCTTCCCACAAAAAGATCTGACCCGTGGTGAAGCCGCGGAACTCCTGTATAGAGCTCAAATCTACAGACAAAACACGGAAGGAACATACAGCACCATGCCCGGATCATTCCTGGATACGGTATACGTGGAAACGGGCGCCTCCTCGGACCTCATTGATAACGCCAAATTCCCAATCCTTTTAAGTATCTGGGAAAAAATCAACAACGATTATTTGTACAGAGAAAAAATCGACAAAGATCAACTGATCTACGGAGCAATAAACGGGATAGTCGAAACTCTGCAGGACCAGTATACCGTTTTTGAAAGCCCCTCAACTTCCATGGAACTGCAGAACAGCCTTAACGGTACATACGAAGGAATAGGAATTGTTATAGATACATTCGAAGATCAGTATCTGATAATTTCGGTAATGAAAGATTCACCCGCACAGGAAGCCGGACTTCTGGCAGGTGACACTATCGTGGAGGTGGACGGTAAAGATGTTGGTAAATATACGATAACAAAACTTCTAAACGCCATAAAAGGTCCGAGCGGCAGTACAGTGCAACTTAAAATCAAAAGGGACAATAAGACCATGAGCTTCAAAATAACCAGAAAAGCGATATCCATGGATACCGTACTTCTTGAAGGTGGCATCGAAATACCTAAAAACATCGGTTACATCGCCATTTACCAGTTTACGAATTCCACACCCGCGGAATTTAAAAAATTATTGGACGAAACCATGTCCGACGGGCCGAATGGACTAATCCTTGATCTTAGAGACAATCCCGGCGGTTATGTCAGCAGCGCATATGAAGTTCTCGATTCTCTCGTCCCTCAGGGGGAAACCCTTGTAAAAACAAACTTTAAGGGCAATATAATAAGTGAGCCATCCAACGGTCCAAGTGAAACGGGGGAAATAAATATTCCAATGGTTGTTCTGGTGAATGAGTACACCGCCTCTGCCGCGGAAATAGTCGCCGGCGCCCTGCAGGATCACAAAATCGCCACCATCGTCGGAGAACCGACTTATGGCAAAGGCACCATGCAGGAAGTCGACGTTTACACCGACGGTTCCCTTTTTAAGATGAGCATAGCCGAGTGGTTTACTCCCAATAACCACAAAGTCGATCAGCTGGGAATAACGCCGGATATCATAGTAATAAAAACCAAAGATGACGTGCTTGGAAAAACCGATTCAATACTGCAAAGAGCAATAACGGAGCTTCAAAAGAAATTCTAGGCGCGGAAGAGGTCAATAATTTATTTTTCATCCTCTGCCGGCTCCTGCGCAGGTTCCTGCGCGGGCACTTGCACAGGTTCTTCGTAAACCACTGCTGTATCTTCCACGGGACCAGGTGCCGGTTCAGCGGGCGGAGCCGCCTCCGTCGCTTCGGGCGTAGCAGCCGGTTCCGCAGGCACAGCTTCCGCCGCAGGCACTTCAACGGGAGCAGCCTCCGCC